>JAFDCJ010000111.1 GCA_019312835.1 Deltaproteobacteria bacterium | reverse complement strand
AGCTTTGCTGCGATTTACAATCGGAGATCGCCCGGCACAGCCGGGCTGGATAACCCCTGCGTAGAGGGGTAAGATCATTTACCGGCCCGTTAGGGTCGGTGGGTAAACTTTGTGAAAAAAAATATTGTCAAACTTCCGTGTGTACAAGGATTCTTAGTGTGGGGATATGCTATCCCATGGGCACCCCCCCCCATGGGGTGGCCATGCCCCCCCCGGGGGGTCAATTTATGATGATCGATGTGTGGTCATGTTAATGATAAGTGCCGAAGGCACGGGGTAAACCGGTGTGGCGCAGAGAGATGGTGCTTGTTTGCAGTGTTGGGTGGCAATTAGATCATATGCTAAGTAGTATCAGTATGTTATGTTGCAGAAGAAATTCCTAGCGGTAAAAGAAAAGATGTGGTATGTATAAGGTGTCGCAAGGAGACAGAAAGGGTCAAAGTTCACACTCTGTTCACACCGGGATCTTTGAGAGTTTGTGCAGGACATTAGGTGGGATGTTTAAGAGGTTGTAATCGTTGGGCATTCTATCTTGATATTCTTTATCCTCAGGCATGTGGTTGCAGTCTTCCTAATCCATGTGCCGCAAGTTCGATTCTTGCCGGGGGTACCACCATTAAAAAAAACACTTAACTTAAAGCCCGCTATCTGATACAGATAAGCTAGATGAATTGCCTGACCAGAAATATCGGCAGCCCGAGTTGCCTTTTAATTTTCAAAAAGCAAACTGATCCACATTTGATACAGACATACTCCCAAAGGAGACAGCGTGATGAAAGATCTGATCAGTTACATTGCACGGGCACTGGTTGATTTCCCGGATGAGGTGGAAGTTGGCGAAGTTGAGGGCAGGCACACCACGGTGTTGGAACTCAGGGTGGCCAAAAAAGATATGGGGAAGATTATCGGCCGACAGGGTAGAACGGCCCAGGCCATCCGAACTATTTTAAGTGCCGCGTCAGGCAAGACCGGCAAACGTCATGTGCTTGAAATTATCGAATAATGTCGCCCGTCGTTTAGCACGGTTCCTATCCTGCTGAATCCCATGGGGTTAGGCATTGATTTTGTTCACGTCACACCTTAAGGTTGCCCGAGGAGAATTCGTCAGTACCTGAAAAGGATCCATTTTCAGAGCAACCGGCCGTTTTGGCTCCAAAGTGGCCGATCAAACGGCAATCCACCCGTTCATACTAAAATAAAAAAAAGCAATAAAATTAGATGGTTTTCTGATTTAGGCTTGACATCTGGGTCTGATTCGGGATATAGGGGACAGGTTCGGATAATCTAAACCAAAAGGAGCGTGATGAAGCAAAAATATCATATTCGGAAGGATGTCAAGGCAAAAACACTCCTCATCCAGGAATTTGCCGTTTTAGCAGCCGACGCCGGCAAGCAAAAATATGTGGATATTCAAGACGATGACTATTCGCTGCTCTGCGAACAAAGTTATAATGCCAAGGATGTCAAAAGCGCCACCTCAACGGGGAAGGATGACTTGATTCTGCTGTTGCGCAACCGGCATTTTTTTCCCATCGAGACTTACATGGATAAGATCGCCGATGTTGTCATGGGGATGTATACCGCCAAAGGCGAACAGTACGAAGATCTTGTGTTCGATGACAAAGCGGTTCTGGTGGGCAGTCTGAATGAACAAGAAACGGTCACTGAAATCAAAGATGAAAAAGGAAAAAATACGGCTCAGAACGCAGACACCCTCATCGAAGAGGATACCCCAAAAAACTGAAGCGGGATTTATCCTAACTTTCTGATTAAAAAATGAAAAAGGGCGTTGCCGATCTGCTTCGGCCATGCCCTTTTCGAGTTTTCAGCCGCGCCAGTGCCATATGATCAGACTACCGTGACATTAATGGCCCGCGGACCCTTCTGCCCTTCTTCTATTTCAAATGTAACCCGGTCACCTTCGTTCAGGGTTTTGAATCCGGGTGCATTGATTCCTGAATGGTGAACAAATACGTCGGGTCCCTCATCCTGTTCGATAAATCCGTAACCCTTGCGCTCGTTAAACCATTTGACAATACCATTGGCCATCGGGGAACCTCCTTGGTTTTAGATTTTCACGGTTCCAAACTGCAGGTTGCCAACTGTGACAAATGGATCTTTCCCTCAGAGCGAAACCGAACCGTCTGCGATATGACGGTGCTACCCATATCCTCGATCCATCAAGGACCGGTTTTCATGCCACCGCCAGGTTGCATGAATTCAAAAAAGTGATGAACTCAAATCTACTTTTTTAGTGTTTAAATGAACCTTTTTGATATGATTATTAACTATAAAATTTCTCCACAGGCTGAATCACTGATCGGGAATTTCAGCCAGTTGGCAATTCATCAATAACATGCTATGGGCAAGGGGATTGACATTCGGATTCGATGGGTCAGTCAAAAAAGAATCGACTGCAATGCGGCTTTCTCTCATGCTATCAGAATACACCGACGGGTTTTCGATTTAGCTAAATTACGATTGGCTATTTTGAACGTTAATCTCATTATATTCCTTATCTAACCCGGATGCAAGCAAAAATTAGCCGCCGCGAATGCCGCTGAGTCAACGACCACCCGCAAAGCGGTTGGTTTGATTTCCGGCCAGAGGCCGGAAATCCAAAAGCACGTGTGTGCTTTAATCGTTGCGGTTGTAATTCGCCTGAGGCGGATTTGAAAACAACCCCATAAGGCCCGGGGTCTGTGAATGTCAGATTTTCGTTAAGAAATTCCATAATTTGTGGTATATTAGGTTGTTACGGTAGGCCTGTCAATTCAGCTCAAGGAGAATGGAATGGAGTACAACTGGCAGTTCAGCCAGAAAAGCCAATGCAGTCAGGACGATAAACGCGAATGCCTAGGGTTGGTGTCCGAGCTTATAGCACTGTCAAAGGTGGCCAGACGCAATGGCTTGCTTTCATTGGTGCCCTATGCGGAAAAAAACTCCTCATTTCTCCTGCGCAAAGGACTTCAGTTAGTGGTCGACGGTGTCAATCCTCAGGTCACCCGCGATGTGTTGGAGTCCTATATTCTATCCGGCGACTACAATGGCAAGGAACTTCTGGAGCGCTGCATTATACTAGAGGGCGTTGCCGCCATTCAGAAGGGTATGCACCCCAAAGTCGCCAAGGAGTTTTTACTCTCCTTTTTAGGGGAGGAAAGTTACAGCTTTTTCGAAGAAGAATATGAGGATGGGGAAAAAGATTCGCTGGAAACATATTTGCAAAGGCTTGAAGACAGGGCGGCCTCATCCGACCTGGAATCACGTTTGGACAACATCATCTTAAAATTGAACAATGATGAAATAGAAAAATTTCTAATGGAAATCAATACGGGTGATCTGGCCAAAGCCATAAAAGGTCTCGGTGGTCAGGCCCAAATAAGGCTGTTTAATAACCTTTCCCGGAAAGCTGCCAATGCCTTAAAGGATGTAATTGAGGAACTGGATCCCATGGAAGAGGCAGAAATGAAGGAGGCCCGGGACATCGCCCTGGATATTCTAGCGGATCTGGATCTCGATCTGGATTCCTGACATACGGATTGACTTACTAATCTAAAATAGCAAAAGGAGGGGGGCGTGCCAAACTTACACCGTTTTATCTTTGCGCCCGATAAGGTCCGCTGGCTCCGGCCAATAGCGCTGTTTGCAATCGTGGTCTTGCTCACGAATGTTGCCCGGGCCGCCGATGAGCCTCAAACAGACCGGACCGAAAACGAGCCCATCCAAATTGTAGCCGATGAGCTGATTTCTTACAACGATGAAAAGTACGCCGAATTTGTCGGCAACGTAAAGGTCACCCAGGGGGATTTTACGATCAACGCTGACAAGTTAATCATTCATTATGAGGGCGAGTTGCTGGAAAACGAAAAAAAAAGCAGCAATGAAGAGGTATTGAAAAAGATCATTGCGGTCGGCAACGTAAAAATTGACTCTGAGCAGTATCACGCCGAAGCCGATAAGGCCGAGTATGACAAGGCCGCCAAAACGGTAGTCTTAAGCGGAGAAAACGCCAGGGTCGTCAGTGGCAAAAACTCCATCACCGGGTCTAAAATTACATTGAATCAGAACAGCGGTCAGGTAAAGGTCGAGAGCAGCGGAACCAAACGCATCAAGGCTGAATTTTTTACCAAAGATAAAACGTCCGATGTTTTCAAGTTTGAGAAATCTGAGGAATGATCATCCGGATGCGGGAATTTTTCAGGTGAGCATTTAGTTTTTGGTGTCCAGTGTTTGGTGTTTGGCCTGGCGTGTTCAGCGTTGCCTGATGCGGATGAATTGAAACGCGCACCCTTTCTCATCAAACCAACCACCAAACACTAAATACTAAATAACCAATTACAGTTTTTTGCGCAGCCGCTTCAAGCGCTCCAATTTCTCCTTCTGGAGCAATAGTTCGATCCATTCCCGAAACAGGGGCACGAGCTTTCCAGACCGGCTGTCAGGCTGTTCTTCCATTTTTTGCCGGGCATGCGCTAACGCAGCAGATAGATCCTCGCGCTGGGGTTCGACTTGCACAAGATGCTGATAAATCTCAACCGCCTTGGCCCAATGTCCCTGATCGGCGTAGACTTTAGCCATTGTCTCGGTGTAAATATGGACATCCGGGTTCATTTTTTTATTCCGGTGGATTTTGGGGTTTTAAAATAATTTCATCCTTGCCGATCATCCCCAGCTCTTGCCTGGCAATACTCTCAATGTAAACCGGGTCATGCTTTAGGCGATCAATTTCAATACTGATGGCTTGATTCTCCCGGGTTAATTGCCTGTTTTGGTCAACCAGCCGATCATGTTCTCTTTTTAGAAATCTCAGATCTGCCAGTCCATGCTCGCTGACGATGATGAAAAAGAACAGTGCCAGCAGCAACAGAGCTGAAACCCATAATAGAATATTTTGATTTTTAGTCATTTTGAGCGGATGCCTTTCCGGACTTCAGTCAGCACAACATGCAATTCCGGGCTTTTCAGGATATAAGATGCCCCCCCGTAAGCACAGAGGCCGATGGCAATACATCCGAATACGCCTCCCAATAGACCGGGCAAAGTTTGATAGCGGGCAGGTATAATTTTCAGCATGGTCGCCCAGACAGCAGCGCCCATCACAATTGAGCATATCAGGGTTCTGCCAAAAGACCGGATGATGCTTTTCCAGCCCAGTGCGCCCAGCTTATTTCTTAAGGCCCGCATCAGAAGTCCCAGATTCAAAATAGAGGCCAGCGACGTTGCCAGGGCAAGTCCGCCGTGATCAAGCGGCTGCATTAACACCACTCCCAGGATAGCGTTGGCAAGTATTGAAATGCCGGCCATTTTTACCGGCGTGCGGGTATCCTGCATCGCAAAAAAGGTCGCGGCCACGATTCGAACAGCTGAAAATGCCCCTAGACCTAAAGAATAATATAAAAGTGCCTGGGCAGTCAACCGGGTTGCCTGGGCATCGAATTGTCCCCGCTGGAACAACAAGGCGACGATCGGCTCCCTTAAAGCGATAAGGCCCACCATCGCAGGAATCGAAATGAAGAATACGAGCTTCAGCGCATGGGCGAAGGTATCCTTCAGGGCATCAAAATCCTCTGCTGCCGCTTGCCGGGAAAGGCTGGGCAAAACCGCCGTTGCCGCGGCAATCGCAAATACGCCCAATGGAAACTGGACGAGGCGATCGGCAAAATACAGGTAGGTGACACTGCCTTGCGCCAACAACGATCCCAGAATGGTGCCGATGACGATGTTTATCTGATAAACGGCACCGCCCAGGATTACCGGAGGAATCAGGGTCCCAACTTGTTTGAGCCCGGGGTGGAGAAATTGGGCCTTCTCCCAGAATCGAAATCCTTTCCGGATCAGCACCGGCAGCTGAAGTGCCAGTTGAAGGACGCCGCCGATCAGAACCCCGACAGCCAATCCGAGGGCCGGAACCGACAGGGACGGGGATATGAACAGCACTGATCCGATAATCGAGATATTGAGCAATGCCGGCGCCAGGGCCGGAGCTGCGAAATGGTCCAGGACGTTGAGTATGCCCATGCATAGCGCGACCAGGCCAACAAAAAATATATAGGGTAGCATGAGTCGGGTGAGGCTTAGCGTCAGGGCATACTTATCTTCAATAAACCCGGGTGCCACCAACTTCACGATCCAGGGCGCAAGGAAAATGCCGACCATGGTAACCAGCAGCAAAATTACACTTAACAACCTGAACGCTGAGCGCGCCAGGTGAAAAGCCTCGGGCTGACCCCGGCGGACGATATATTGGGTAAACACCGGAATAAAGGCGGAACTCAACGAACCTTCAGCAAAGAGTCGCCTGAGCAGATTCGGTATCCGGAAGGCGGCGATGAACGCATCTGAACTAAAACCCGCTCCAAAAAACCAGGCAATCACCGCATCCCGAATAAAACCCAGGATGCGACTGAACAAAGTTGCCGTTCCCACTACGCCTGCAGCTTTTAAGACCCGGGCATTCTCAGACATATTTTTTAAAAAGCGTTACAATTATCTTGACAGGACTTAAAATAATTAATATCTATTCGATTTTAAATCATTTAAGGAAAGGAGTATCCACCGTTGGCAAATCACAAATCAGCGATCAAGCGCGCTCGACAAAACGAGATAAGGCGTTTGCGCAATAAATCAGTCAAAACGAGAATCAAAACGATTGTCAAAGACGTTCGATCATCGGCCGATGAGACATCCGGTGCAGAAATGCCGGACAAGATCAGTGCTGTTCAATCAGCATTTGATAAAGCTTCGAAAAAAGGCGTGATTCACAAACGCACGGCCGCCCGCAAAATCTCCCGTCTCGCCAAGTTGGCGAATTCCGCCGGTTCATAATATAGTTGATGGTTCAAAGGTTCAGGGTTCCCCGTTAAGGGTTGGTTTTTCAGCGAACAGCGGCTGGTCTTTTTCAACCTTTGAACCCTGAACCACTGAACGATGAACCCTTTCTTGCCTAGAAATCATCCGTCAACCGATTGAAAATCCGTTCTGATAGTCGCTCCGATAGTCTCCGAATAGCCGCTTCCTCGTTTCGGTCTGTTTGTATTTTATCGCTGTCAACATTATAGGCCTCACGGTCCGACAGACCGTTGGCGGCCCAGATGATCGTTCCGCCGTCTTTTTTAATCAATCTCAGATCAACCGTCATGACGACTTCGCGTTCATTCGCCACTTCGGTGCCTAACCGGGAGATCGTCTGGGTACGGACGGAATTTATCGATCCTTTGATAACGGCATCCGCCTCATCCGGCTTGCTTACCAGACTGCTCTCCCTTTGCCTTGAAAATTCGAAAATTAGCTGATTGGTAACAATTCTTTCGACACCGATTTTGGACGTGCGATTTTCAATGACTTCAATAAAGACATATTCCACGTCCCCGGGGAAAGAACCGGAACCGGCAAAGCGATAACCGCAGGCGATTGCCATCCCGAAAACTAATACAAGCAATCCTACAATGGCCGGATTTTTCACCAAGATGCCTCCAAAAACGGGCACAAGGCCCACGGCGCACGGCTCAAGGCTCAAGGCCCCGAGGGGTCGGATAGCCTTGCGCCCTGAGCCGTGGGCCTTGTGCCCTTGTTATATCACAATGTTAACCAGCTTATTCTTCACCACGATGACTTTTTTCACTTCCTTACCCTGAATGAACTTGACGATCCGCTCATCGGACAGGGCCATCTCTTTGATGGTTTCCTCATCGGCGTCGGTGTCAACCTGGAAGCGACTGCGCAGTTTGCCGTTGACCTGGACCACGATCAGCAGTTCTTCTTGAACCAGCGCATCTTTGCGGTGTTGCGGCCATGGGGCCGTGAGCACACTGTTCGTATTGCCCAGCTGCGCCCACAATTCTTCGGCAAAATGCGGCACGATCGGCGACAGCAAAAGAATCATAGCTTCCATGGCCGTGCGTACCACCGGCAGCTGGTCGTCGCCGGTTTGATTGATATCGATGCCGCTGATGGTGTTAAACAGTTCCATAATTGCGCTGATGGCGGTGTTGAAATGAAAGCGGTCTTCAATATCCCGCGTCACCTTGTGAATGGTTTGATGGGTTTTTTGAAACAGCGGCCGCATGGCGTCGTCAAGTTTGTCGGGGTTGTCATCAAAAGATGGCACCGCTTTTATCCTGTCCATCAAACCTGCCGCCAGCCGCCAGATCCGGTTTAAGAATCGGTAACCGCCTTCCACGCCCTGCTCGCTCCATTCAAGATCCCGCTCGGGCGGTGCTGCAAACAGGCAGAAGAACCGGGTCGTGTCAGCACCGTATTTATCGATCAGAATATTGGGATCAATCACATTTTTCTTGGATTTGGACATCTTTTCCACGCGGCCCACCACCACCGGCTTGGCGCAAATGCCGCACACGCGATTCCCCTTTTGGGTGTCAACTTGCAGCGGCAACAGGTATCCATGCTCGGGGCAGGCAACCGTCTCCTTGCAAACCATGCCCTGGGTCAATAAATTCGTAAAGGGCTCTTTGAATTTTACAAGCCCTTGATCATGCAGGATGCGGGTATAGAACCTGGAATAGAGCAAATGCAAAATGGCATGCTCGACACCGCCGATGTATTGATCCACCGGCATCCAGTAATCGACGGCGTCCGTGTCAAACATGCCGGCGCTGTAGCGGGGGCTGCAATACCTTTCGAAATACCAGGAAGATTCGACAAAGGTATCCATGGTGTCGGTTTCCCGCCGGGCATCCTTCTGACCGCAGCGGGGACAGGCGACACTTGCAAATTCAGGCAGCGCGGGCAGGGGGGTTTTGCCACCTTCCAGCATGTCGACCTCTTCCGGCAAGACGACCGGCAGATCTTCTTCCGGAACCGGCACGATCCCGCAGTGCTCGCAGAGAATCATCGGGATGGGCGCCCCCCAGTATCGCTGCCGCGATATCCCCCAGTCTCGCAGCCTGAAATTGACGGCCCGTTGGCCCCGTCCGTTTTTTTCGAGACCGGAGGCAATTTCCTCCAAGGCCCGGCGACTGTCGATACCGTCATATTGGCCGGAATTGATCATCCTACCCTCACCCGGGTAAGCCTCGGTCATGGTCGCGCCATCCAGATCTGAATCTTCGGGCTTTACAACCACCACTATCTCCAGGCCGTACTTGCGGGCAAAATCAAAATCACGTTGATCGTGGGCTGGAACTGACATCACCGCACCGGTTCCGTATTCCATCAGGGCAAAATTAGCCGTATAAATAGGCATCCGGCGGCCGTTCATGGGATTGAGGCAGTAGGCGCCGATAAAGACCCCTTCTTTTTCATATTTTTCGATGTTTCGCACCGATCGGTCCTGCAAGGCAATCCGTTCGACAAAGGCTTCCACCTCTTTTCTCTTGGGCCTGCCCTTGGACAGCTTCATCACCAGCGGATGTTCGGGGGCCAGGCACATAAAGGTTGCACCGAATACGGTATCCTGGCGAGTGGTAAAAACCGATATGACCGCATCGCTGTCCTCGACCTTGAAATCGATGAGGGCACCGACACTTTTACCGATCCAGTTTTTCTGCATGGTGATCACTTTTTCGGGCCATCCCGGTAATTTGTCGCAATACAGCAGAAGATCCTGGGCATATTCGGAAATTTTGAAAAACCATTGCCACAATTGTTTTTGACGAACCTGCAGACCGCAACGCCAGCACAAACCGGCTTCCACCTGCTCATTGGCCAGAACGGTCTGGCAGTCCTCGCACCAATTTACAAACGACTCCTTGCGGTAAGCCAGGCCTTTTTCATACATCTTCAAAAACAGCCATTGCTCCCAGCGGTAATATTCCGGTTGGCAGGTTGCAAGCTCGCGGTCCCAATCGTAGGAAAACCCCATGCGCCGGAGCTGGGCCCGCATGGCATCGATATTGGCATAGGTCCATTTGGCCGGATGGGTCTTATTGGCGATGGCGGCATTTTCGGCCGGCATGCCGAACGCATCCCATCCCATGGGATGCAGGACGTTGAAACCGCGCATACGTTTATAACGGGCCACCACGTCGCCGATGGTATAGTTGCGCACGTGCCCCATGTGAATATTGCCCGAAGGATAGGGAAACATTTCAAGCAGATAGTATTTCGGCCGGGCGGGGTCCTCTTTGACCCTGAACAGATCCCCTTCTTCCCACTTTTGTTGCCATTTGGACTCAATTGCGGCGGGTAGGTATTTCTCATCCATTAATCGTAATTCCTCTATTCTGGTGATATCAAAGTAAAGATAAAATGGTTACCGTATCATACAAATAACCGGTCAGGACGTCAACTCATCAAAAAGACAGGGGTCAAAGACGGGTTCCAACCGGGCAGAAATCGTTTGACTTGTATCTAACAATTTAATATTCAAGCAAATATATTCAAGCCTTTTTACTCTCCCATCCGCAAGTGATGGATTGACCAATGGGAAATCATGGATATCTTAAAGGGTTACCCGCCGATCGGGGGGCTCGAACCTAGAGCGGTTAACATATCCATTAGGCTAACATTTAATCACGCAGTCAATCAAATTTTCAATAGGTAAAACGTTAGGAATTTCGATATGAGCGTTAAAATCTTAATTAATGCAGTCGATCCGGCCGAATGCAGGGTTGCCACAGTCAAACAAAACAAACTCGAAGATTTCCATATCGAAAGCAGTTCAAGGGAAATCACCCACGGCAATGTTTATAAAGGTACGATTACGCGCATTGAGCCCGGTCTGCAGGCGGTGTTTGTCGACTACGGGGCCGAAAGACACGGTTTTCTGCAACGGTATGAAATTCACCCCGATTATTTTCAGGACACCGCCGAAGAGGGCAGCCCTCTTGACAAACTTGTCAAGCGCGGCCAGGAGCTCATGGTTCAGGTTACCAAAGATCCCTTTATGAACAAGGGGGCCATGCTGACAACCTATATTTCTCTGCCGGGTGGTTATATGGTTCTGCGGCCCGGAAGCGACCATATCGGAATTTCACGTAAAATTGAAAATGAAGAGGAGCGTCAACGTCTGAAAGACATCGTGGCCAAGCTTAAAATTCCTGAAGATTTCGGGATTATTGTCCGCACATCCGCGTCCAATACCAGCAAAACCCTTCTGTCAAAAGATTTAAACTACCTGTTTCGGCTGTGGAAAAAGATCAAGGGCAGCGTGATGAAGAAAAAGGCCCCTGCCCTGCTATACAAGGAAAGGCATCTGGTTCTGCGCTCCATAAGGGACTCCTTTACACCGGAAGTTTCAGAAATTCTCATCGACGATGCTACGGTTTTTAAAGAAGTAAGTGATTTTATCAAGCTATTCTCCCGCGGGCGCGACAAAATTGTCAAGCATTACAAGGGCGCAAAGCCTATTTTCTCTAAGTTCCAGCTTGAAGATCAGATTGCATCCATTTTTGGCAGCCGGGTTGGGCTCAAATCAGGCGGGACCCTTGTCATTGAACAGACCGAGGCCCTGGTCACCATTGATGTCAATTCGGGCAAATCGACCCATGAAAAATCCATCGAGCAGACGGCCTATCAGACCAACCTCGAGGCAGCAGAAGAGAACGCCCGGCAATTGCGCTTGCGAGACCTGGGTGGGCTGATTGTCATCGATTTCATTGACATGCGTGATCCCAAGCATCGTGCCGCAGTTGAGCGCGCCCTGAGGCAACATGTGAAGGAAGATAAAGCCCGCACGAAAGTCGGCAAAATATCAAGGTTTGGTTTGCTGGAGATGTCGCGGCAGCGAATCCGCCCATCGATCGAGTTTGGAAGTCACCTGCCGTGCGAGTATTGTCAGGGTAAAGGGCTGGTGCCATCGGCGGAATCTCTGGGCATCGGGTTTTTGCGCAAGCTGAGCCTGGAAACCCTGAAACAAAAATCCGGACGGGTCAGGGGGATCGTGCCGACCAAGGTGGCTGAGTACCTGCTGAACAAAAAGCGTCGTGAAATCGTCGATTTGGAAGTCAGGCGCGATCTCAGTGTCGAAATCGAGGGCAATCACGCCATGGTGCCGGGTAACAGCGAAATTATCTGGGAGGAGTAGGCTGTTTTCGGGGGGAATTTGAAAAATTTTCAAGAATGATTTGACGAAATCGAACTTTTCAAGTATACCAGCGCCATTTTAATCAAAACCAAATTTAAAATTGTCACCGGGAATGAATTAGACTAAAATACCGGAAGGAGGATTCATTTTGTTTGATATAGCTTATGCAATGGGTCAGGGAGGTGCCGGAGGAGAGGGTGCCGGCGGTTTTGCGGGATTTATTCCGCTAATCTTGATGTTCGTTATATTTTATTTTTTGCTGATCCGACCCCAGCAAAAAAGGACCAAAGAACACCGTGCAATGGTCGCCAACCTCAAAAAAGGCGATCGGATCATCACCAGTGGCGGTCTGCACGGCCGAATTACAGGAATGGATGATACGACACTGACCGTCGAAATTGCCGACAAAGTCCGTGTAAAAGTGGCCCGCGGCAATGTATCGGGCCTTGCACAGCCGGCAGCCCAAAGCCAGCCGGATAAAAAATAACGACCCATCTGGTATGATTCGCAGCGTTTGCGGCTGTTGATATGGTCAGCTGAGCGAATTCTGGGCCCCATATAATTTGGCTAAGTGGTTCATTTTCTCTGAGTTGCGGCTAGGAGCGTTTGGATACCCACCATGCGACGCCTGCAATTCGGCATTGACCATTTGACAAATTCTCTGGGGCTTTCGTGTAATAGATACACCCTTGAAGGATTCTAAACATCAGCCCATTATGTGTCGCGTTAATCATTTACTGTAAAAAAGGAAATTAGATCATTGAAGAATTTTTCTTGGAAACTGGCGCTGGTTTTTGTCGTCCTGGTCACGGCAATCATCTATATCCTTCCGAGTTTGAAGCCGAACCTATGGCCCCACAAACAGATCAATTTAGGACTCGATCTTCAGGGCGGAATGCATCTGGTTCTGGAAGTGGATACTGAAAAAGCGCTTGAAAGCACGATTGAGCGGATTTCCCAGGAGATCCGTGAGCAGCTTAAAAGAGAGCGCATCCGCCATGTAGCCATCGACCGCGTTGACGGCGTCAAAATTTCGATCCAGATCAAAGAAGAGGACAGTTACGCCAAGGTCCAGGCGCTTCTGGACGATGAATTCAGGGATTTGCGGGAGCTTTCCAATCGGACGGTCGCCGGTGTCAAAACCATATTGATGGATATTCCGGACAGCGATCGCGATCAGATCGAAAGACTGGCGGTAGACCAGGCCCTTGAAACAATTCGCAACCGCATCGATCAATTCGGTGTGTCCGAACCGGATATTCGCCGCCAGGGGGTTAACCGGATATTAATTCAACTGCCCGGCATCAAAGATACCCAGCGCGCCAAGGATTTGATCGGCAAAACGGCACTGCTGGAATTCAAACTAGTGGATGACACCCAGTCGTTGGATAGCGCCTTGAAGGGAAGCGTCCCGCCGGGCCGGGAAATTCTTTATCAAGTTGATGAGGACCCGGAAACCCAGCGCACGACCAAGCAACCGTTTCTGCTGAAAAAGCGCACCCTGTTAACCGGTGCTTACCTGACCGATGCCAGAGTCCAGATAGACAATCAATTTAACGAACCTTATGTTTCGATTAATTTTGACAAGAAAGGCGCGCGTATTTTTGAGAGAGTCACCGGAGAAAATGTCAACAAACGCCTGGCCATCGTGCTGGACAATAGCGTGTATTCCGCTCCGGTCATTCAGGAAAAAATAGCCGGTGGCCAGGCCCGCATAACGGGGCGGTTCACCACAGAGGAAGCGCGTGACCTGGCCATTGTTCTGCGTGCCGGTGCACTGCCGGCGCCGGTCAACGTCCTTGAAGAAAGAACCGTCGGCCCTTCCCTGGGAGCCGATTCCATCAGCAAGGGCCTGATTTCCATGTGTATCGGCGGGTTGCTGGTGGTCGTATTTATGGTGCTCTACTATAAGACTGCCGGCTTGATCGCCGATCTGGCGCTGATTCTGAACATCCTGCTGATCGGGGCCGGACTGGCCGGCTTCCAGGCCACCCTGACCCTGCCGGGTATTGCCGGTATCATACTGACCATCGGTATGGCGGTAGACGCCAATGTGATAATCTTTGAGCGCATCCGTGAGGAAATAGCGCTGGGAAGAACGCCACGGGCGTCGATTGATGCCGGCTATGACCGGGCCACCTTGACCATCCTGGATGCCAACGTGACGACTTTGATCGCGGCCGTTGTCTTGTTTCAGTTCGGAACCGGACCGGTAAAGGGGTTTGCTGTTACATTGAGCCTTGGTGTCATTGCCAGCATGTTCACGGCCCTGATCCTGTCGCGAATAATATTTGACTACATTTTAATGAATCGAAAAGTGAAAACGCTCAGTATTTAACCGACTCCAGCGTTAAAGGATACTAAATGCAATTTGTTAAGCCTGATGTTGACGTAAACTTCATCGGTAAAAGAAAGATAGCCTTCATTGTGTCGGCTGTGATGATCACCATCAGTATCGCGTCGCTTATCCTACACGGCGGCCCCCGGTTGGGCATCGATTTTCAGGGCGGCACCCTGATCCAGGTCAAATTTGCTGCCCCGGTTGAAATTGATGCCATCAAATCGGGTTTGCGGGAAATTGATCTCGCCAAATCATCGGTTCAAGAGTTCGGCGACCAGGGGACCAATGAATATCTCATCCGTACCGACGGTTCCGTCATGACAACTGAGGGATTCACGACGGATCTGCAAAAAGCCCTGGCTTCTGCAACCGGCAGCGAATTGGAAATGCGGCGAGTGGAAATGGTCGGTCCCCAGGTCGGTCAGGATCTAAGAGAAAAAGCGTTGTTTGCCATGTTTTTTGCGCTGTTGTTTATCACCATTTATATATCGGGCCGCTTTGAATTAAAATGGATGATCAGCGGCATTATGGCCGCGGCGCTGATCGGGGCCGTCTATATCTTCACCCTGCTCAATGTCAGCATTCCCTGGCTGATTATCGGCGCTTTAATCGTCACCCTGGTCTTGTTCTGGTTTCTCGAGCTCAAATACGCCATGGGCGCCATTGTTGCCCTGGTGCATGACGTAGTTATAACCGTCGGACTTTTTTCCATATTTGACAAGGAGTTTACCCTGGCAATCATTGCAGCGCTGCTGACCATTATCGGTTACTCACTAAACGATACCATTATCGTCTTTGACCGCATTCGTGAAAATCTGAGAAAATACCATAAAAACCCACTGGAAGTCATTTTAAACCGAAGCATCAATGAAACACTCAGCCGCACCCTTTTGACATCACTGACCACCCTTTTTGTGATCGTCACCCTTTTTGTCATGGGCGGCGGCATTATTCATGATTTCGCTTTCGCGTTAATCGTCGGTGTGGCGGTAGGAACCTATTCGTCCGTCTTTGTTGCAAGCCCAATTCTATTGGCCTGGCAAAGTAAACAGCGGAAAAAATAAGAATCCTGAAACCATAAAATTATTCCAATTCTGCGAGTCAATCTAGATGTTTTCTTAGAAATGCCTGAAAACAGAATGCCTAAAATGCACTAAAGTGCCTAAAATGCCTAAATTTCATGAAATGACGACTTGCCGTGAGTTTGTGTTCTCATAAAATAGAAAGAACACCTTTACTTTAGGCATTTTAGGCAAGTTAGACACTTTAGGCATTTTTTTCTGGGGCATTTTGTTGCAACTAAGGCATTTCGCGGTTTATCCGAGGGGGTTATGGACAGCATTCGAGCATGGTTGCATCTAAAAAGCATTCCGGGTGTCGGCAACCTGCTCTGCAAACGCCTGATAAATCGGTTTGGATCCCCGCAAGACGTCCTGCAAGCCTCCGATCAAGAACTCCTGCAGGTCAACGGCTTGACCCAGCGCCATGTGGCGGCAATCCGAACCCACCAGCCGGAAGGTATCGAAGCTGAACTGGCGTCGGCCGCCAGCAGAGGTTACCGATTCGTGGTGTTGACCGATCCGGATTACCCCAGGTTGCTGCGCGAGATTCCGGATCCGCCGCCGTTGCTGTATGTTTATGGTCGCCTGGAGGGGCATTCAGCGAACCTGGCGGTTGTCGGTTCGCGCAATGCAACCAGCTATGGGTTGAAAACAACCAATGATTTGTGTCGCAGCCTGGCGACCCATGGCCTGACCATTGTCAGCGGCATGGCCCGGGGCATTGACACGGCCGCCCACGAAGGCGCCCTGTCTGCGGGGGGCCAAACCATTGCCGTACTGGGCAGTGGCTTGGAGAGGATCTATCCCGCAGAAAATCGCAGACTTTTTCACCGGATTGCTGAAAAGGGCGCCGTGGTGTCGGAATTTCCATTACGGGCGAAACCCGAGGCGCATCATTTTCCCATTCGCAATCGAATTATCAGTGGGATGTCATTGGGAACCGTGGTTGTTGAGGCAACCCGCAAAAGCGGTTCGCTGATAACGGCGCGCCTGGCGGCAGAACAAAATCGGGAAGTATTTGCCGTACCCGGCAGTGTCCAATCCTTCAAAAGCGCCGGTTCACATACGCTCATAAAGCAGGGTGCCAAGCTCGTGGAACATGCCCAAGACGTTATCGAAGAATTGGTGCCCCTGGTGTCAGTCAATCAGGACCATGAGTACAAATCCGGCAAGCGGGCCTCACCAAAACTGGATTCGCTTTCTGAGGAGGAAATTCGGGTGTATCGGGCCCTTGATCCGTATCCCATGCACATCGATGATTTGACCCGCAAGATATCGATGGAACCCGGCAAGTTGTTAAGTCTGTTGCTGAAATTGGAACTAAACGGCATGGTTCAGCAATCCCCGGGAAAGCTGTTTTCTATTTCAGAAGATGCCAGGACCGACAGGCGCTAAAGTATTCGTTATATTCTCCGATGACACCTTCGTATCGGAAGGTTGCTATTTGGGAATTAAACCTTACATTAATCCACGCAACAAAAGTGAAATCAAACCGGAGATGGTGTTCGCAATGGCAGTGAGTAAACCGTTAGTTGTCGTAGAATCACCGACAAAAGTCAGAACCATAAAAAAATATCTCGGCCGAGACTATAATGTTGCCGCAACCGTCGGACATATCAAAGACCTTCCTGACAAAGAGATGGGCATTGATGTGGCAAACGGATTCAAGCCGAAATACAAGAATATTGCCGGCAAGCAAAAGGTCATAAGATCCTTGAAACAGGCCGCCGGAGACACCACCGATGTCTTTCTGGCCCCGGACCCGGATCGTGAAGGTGAGGCCATTGCCTGGCACACCTCCGAAGTGCTGAAAAAAAAGGGTCGCAAATTTCATCGGGTGCTTTTTCATGAGTTGACCAAAGATGCCATTCGCAGAGCCATGGCAACGCCCGAAGCGCTTGATCAAAGCAAATATGAAGCACAGCAGACCCGCAGAATCCTCGATCGGTTGGTCGGGTACCAGGTTTCACCGCTTCTATGGCGTAAAGTAAAAGGCGGCCTGAGCGCCGGCAGGGTTCAGTCGGTGGCCGTCAGGATCATCTGTGAAAGAGAGCGGGCGATTCAAGCTTTTATCCCCCAGGAATACTGGTCGGTCACAGCCCATCTGGCAAGTGATGTCCCGCCCGCGTTTGCGGCCAAACTGGTAAAAAAAGACCAAAAAAAAATCGATATCCCGAATGAAAAAGCGGTCAATCGTATTTTGAAAGCCTTGGATGGGGAACAATTCATTGTCGATAAAATTCAGAAAAAAACAACTAAAAAAAATCCCCTGCCCCCCTTTACCACCAGCAAACTTCAACAGGAAGCCATTCGCAAACTCAGGTTCAGCGCCCGCAAAACCATGATGATTGCCCAGCAGCTCTATGAGGGGATCGACCTGGGCCCGGGCGAACCGGTCGGACTCATCACTTATATGCGCACTGATTCCACCAGAATCGCGGCGGAGGCCGCCGCAGAGGCTCAGCAGCTCATCCTGGATCGTTTCGGCAAAGCGTATGCACTGGATAAGCCCCGGTTTTTCAAAAATAAGAAAAAAGTTCAGGATGCCCATGAGGCTATTCGGCCCACGTCGATTTTTAATACGCCGGAGCAGGTAAAAGCCCATCTTTTGCCGGATCAATTCGCCCTTTATCAACTCATCTGGCAACGCTTTGTCTCCTCCCAAATGACCCAGGCCCTTATTGATCAGATATCAGTATCCATCAAAGCCGGCAATTACCTGTTTACCACCAGCGGCTCTACAATGAAATTTCCCGGCTTTATGGCATTGTACATGTCCGTGGACGAAGAAATCGCCACCGAATCCGAGCAGAAGAAGCCCAAGCTGCCGGAACTTGTCAAGGGAATAATTCTCAAGCTCGACAAACTGGAGCCCAAGCAACATTTCACAATGCCGCCCCCGCGGTTTTCCGAAGCATCCCTGGTAAAAGAACTTGAGGAAAACGGAATTGGCCGCCCCAGCACCTATGCTTCCATTTTGTCGACCATCCGGGGCAAGGGTTACGTGGACCTTGTCAACCGTTATTTCAGACCGAACGAACTGGGGTTTATTGTCAATGATCTGCTGGTCCAAAATTTTCCAGAGATCTTTGATGTTGAATTCACCGCCAAAATGGAAGAGAACCTCGACCGGATCGAGTCGGACAGAATCAAGGCGTTGCAGGTCCTTGATAGTTTCTACAAACCCTTTAGCAAAGATCTGGATGCGGCATCCAAAGAGATGCTAAGCGTCAAAGGCGTGGGGCTGCCGACCGATCTGAAATGCCCCCAATGCCAGAAGCCCTTGCGCATCAAGGTCGGCAAAAACGGGCATTTTATCGCCTGCAGCGGTTATCCGGATTGCACCTATTCCAATGATTACGAGCGTGACGAAAAGGGCAATATTCAACCGGTAGAAATCGCAGAAGAAGAAATTACCGACAAAGTCTGCGATAAATGCGGCAAACCCATGGTCATTAAAAGGGGGCGCTATGGCGGTTTTCTGGCCTGCAGCGGTTATCCGGATTGTAAAAACACACAATCCCTGAATTCAAACGGCAACGGCAAGAAGATCGGAATAGCCTGCCCCCAACAAGACTGCAGCGGAGAAATTGTCGAACGCACCTCCAAGCGGGGCAAGATTTTTTATGGCTGCAATCGCTTCCCTGATTGTACCTTCGCTACCTGGGACAAACCCATCCAGCGTGGCTGTCCGCTCTGCGGTGCCAAAATTCTGGTAGAAAAAACGACGAAAAAAAGGGGAACCGTGGTGTCGTGCTTGACGGAAGACTGTGAATTCAAAGAAAACGCTTGACAACCAAAATGTTCATTGCTAAGTCTTGTTAAAATTTAACTTATTTCTGTTGGAACCATGCACAAAATCATCGCCATTTACAACCTTATTAGCCTTATTCTCGTACTCGCCGGAGTACTTATTATCTGCGGCGAGCACCCAGGGTTGATAATGGCCTGATTTTATCCAACACACCAAAAACAAAATCCGTTATCAGCCCAGACTGATAACGGATTTTTTTTTGAAAGGAAACGCACCATGAAACTGACCGGCGCAAAAATCTTAATGGAAGTCCTCAAGGAAGAAGGTGTCGATACTATTTTCGGGTATCCCGGCGGAGCCATTATCGATATCTATGACGAACTGGCCAAAACCGATATTAACCATATACTGGTCCGCCATGAACAGGCCGCGGTGCATTCAGCCGACGGGTATGCCAGGGCCAGCGGACAGGTGGGTGTCTGCCTTGTGACGTCGGGCCCCGGGGTTACCAACACCGTTACCGGTATTGCCTCAGCGTATATGGATTCGGTGCCCCTGGTTATCCTCAGCGGCCAGGTACCGACGGCCCTTATCGGCAATGATGCCTTCCAGGAGGTCGATATCGTGGGCATTACCCGCCCCTGCACCAAACATAACTATCTGGTGATGTCCATTGAAGATCTGGCTTCAACCGTCAGAGAAGCCTTTTATCTGGCGCGCTCCGGCCGACCGGGGCCCATTCTGGTCGATATCCCCAAGGACATCACCAAAGGACTGGCTGAATATTCACCTGGCAAATCGGTTAAGCTTAAATCCTATAACCCCACCTATAAGCCGAACATGAAGCAGTTAAAAAAGATCATCCCCCTTATCGAAAACACCAGGCGGCCGATGATATTTGCCGGCGGTGGGGTAATTCTTTCCAAAGCATCCAGTCAGCTAACCGAACTGGCGCGCAGCGCTCAAATTCCGGTTACCACTTCCCTGATGGGTCTGGGTGCCTTTCCGGAAACCGATCCCCTATCCCTGGGGATGATCGGCATGCACGGCACCTACAGGGCCAATATGGCCACGTCAGCCTGCGACCTGCTGATTTCAGTCGGTGTCCGCTTTGACGACCGCGTCACCGGCAAGACCGACGCCTTTTGCTCCCAGGCCAAGATCGTGCACATTGACATCGATCCCACCTCCATTCGCAAAAACATTCCGGTCACCATTCCGGTGGTTGGCGATTGCAAAATCAGCCTGGAGCATCTGAATAAGCTGATCGGTCAGGTTGACCTGGGGAATCTGGAAGAAAACAGAAAACCTTGGTTCGACCAGATCGAGGAATGGAAAAGCACCATGCCGCTGGCCTATGAACAAAAAGATACGATCAAACCGCAATTTGTGGTCGAAAAACTTTACGAACTGACCAAGGGAAAAGCCATTATCACCACCGAAGTCGGCCAAAACCAGATGTGGGCAGCCCAGTATTATCAATTCGATCAGCCCAACCATTTCATCACTTCAGGGGGCCTGGGAGCCATGGGGTTTGGATTGCCAGCGGCGATCGGCGCCCAGGTTGCCTTTCCGGATGCAATCGTGGTCGATATCGCCGGGGACTCCAGCATCCAGATGAACATCCAGGAAATGGCCACTGCCGTGCAAAGCGGCCTGCCGGTGAAGGTTGTGATCCTCAACAACGGTTATATGGGCATGGTCAGGCAATGGCAGGAATTGTTCTATGGAAAACGTTACGTTTCCACTTGTATGGACTGCGCCCCGGATTTTGTAAAACTGGCTGAAGCTTACGGTGCAGTTGGCCTGAGGGCCACAAAGCCCGAAGAGGTTGAAGCGGTCCTGGCCGAGGGTCTTAAAATCCCGGAACCGGTCATCATGGATTTTATTGTTGAAAAGGAAGAAGGGGTATACCCCATGGTGCCGGCCGGTGCCGCCATCACCGAAATGCTGTTGGTGTAGTAGCTCCGGTTTGTATTTGCGGTGTAATTTATCATCCTTTTTTCAACCTGGAAATTAAGCAGACAAGTCGAAGAAATGCCTAAAATTAGAAAATGTCTAAATTGCCTAAAATTAAGGAGTTCTATCGATCTTATACCGACCTATCAGCGAGGCGGATATTAATCGCAATTAATTATGACGGAGTGAAACGACACCGCAAGTTCAGGCACTTTAGGCAACTTAGCGCATTTGCTGGTTTCGACGAAGCTAACGAGGATTCATCGCGAGGTTAGATCAGCAACTAATTGACGTGAGAGGAAACAGAATGAAAGAACAAAAACACATCATGACAATGCTCGTCGACAATCAACCGGGTGTGCTCTCCAGGGTAGTCGGGTTGTTTAGCGGCAAGGGTTTTAATATTGAAAGCCTGTGCGTCGCACCTACCATGGATCCGCAGGTTTCAAGGATTACCATTGTGACCATGGCAAACCCGCCGGTAATTGAACAGATCGAAAAACAGCTGCGCAAATTGATCAACGTCATTAAGTTGCGTGACATGACCGGGCCCCGGGCCGTTAAACGTGAAATGGCCCTTATATGCGTAAGGGCCAAGGCGGAATTCCGGGCTGAAATTCTGAGAATTGTGGATATTTTCAGGTGCAAGGTGGTTGATGTCGGCACAGAGCATTACATTATCGAGGTCACCGGAGATGAGGGCAAACTGGCGGCTTTGATCAATCTGCTAAATCCCATGGGCATCGAAAAAATTGCCAGGAGCGGAAGCCTGGCACTGTATCGTGAACCCAAATAGCTGCGGCCGCCATTGGTTTCTTATGGGTAAGGGATTGGTTACCGGGCGAATTTTTTCATGCGGTGCTCGACTTGTCCACTTCAGCAAAATTTTTTGATTTCCTTGATCTTGCTGAAAAAGTGCGCATATTCGGTCCTTAATGAATTTAAAAATTTTATTTACTATTAGACTCTACGATTAAAAAAGCGAGGAAACATGGCACAATTTAATTTTGGCGGTGTGGTTGAAGATGTGATCACATCCGATGAGTTCTCTTTGCAAAAAGCCAGAGAAGTCCTGGAAAATGAGACAATAGCCGTTTTGGGCTACGGTGTTCAGGGGCCCGGTCAGGCCCTGAATCTGCGCGACAACGGAATTCGCGTTATCGTCGGACAACGTGAAGGGGGCCGAACCTGGGACCGGGCGGTCGCCGACGGTTTCGTCCCGGGGCAGACCCTATTTCCACTGGAAGAGGCCGCCCGGCAGGCGACGATCGTTCAGTATTTGCTTTCCGATGCCGGCCAGGTAGCCACCTGGCCCCGGATTAAGGAATGCCTCAATTCGGGGGATGCCCTCTATTTCTCCCACGGATTTGGGATTGTTTTCAAGGATCAAACGAACATTATCCCCCCGGATAATGTGGATGTGATTCTGGTTGCGCCCAAGGGATCGGGACGCAATGTACGCAACAACTTTCTGGACGGCAGCGGCATCAATTCCAGTTATGCCGTCTTTCAAGATTTTACGGGAACGGCCAAACAAAGAACCCTGGCACTCGGAATTGCGGTTGGATCCGGCTATTTATTTCCCACAACCTTTGAAAAGGAAGTCCACAGTGATCTGACCGGTGAACGCGGTGTCTTGATGGGATGCCTGGCAGGGGTTATGGAAGCCCAGTATAACCTGTTGCGAAACCACGGGCACAGCCCCAGCGAAGCGTTTAACGAAACGGTTGAGGAATTGACCCAAAGTCTGATTCGACTGGTTGCCGAAAACGGCATGGATTGGATGTTTGCCAACTGCTCGACAACTGCCCAGCGCGGGGCTTTGGACTGGAGCCCCAAATTCCGCGATGCGGTCAGCCCTGTATTCGATGAGCTTTACCGCAAGGTGACCTCCGGTGAGGAAACCCGCAGGGTCCTGGAAGCCAACAGTGCCGCGGATTATCGCGAAAAATTGGATAACGAACTGAATGCCCTGAAAAATTCAGAAATGTGGCAGGCCGGGGCTACGGTGCGGTCGCTGCGGCCGGAAAATCGAAAAAAGGTCTAGCCGCTCCCATGGTGGATTGCCGCGCGAAAGCCTGGAGATAATATCATGAAACTCTATTTGTATGACACCACTTTGAGAGATGGAACCCAAGGGGAGAACATCACCTTTTCCGCCGATGAAAAAGTTAAAATCGCACTGCGGCTGGATGACGTCGGGATACATTATATCGAAGGTGGTTGGCCCGGATCGAATCCCAAGGACATGCAGTTTTTCGACCTGGCCAAACGGGTGTCATTTAAAAACGCCCGCCTGGTTGCATTTGGTTCCACCCGCAGGCCCGGCATAAGGCCGGAGGAAGACGACAACCTCAAGGCGCTTCTAACCAGCGAGACCCCTGCCGTTACCATATTCGGAAAAAGCTGGGACCTGCATGTTGAAGAAATAATGGCCAACGATCTGCAAGAAAATCTGGCCATGATCACCGACAGCGTGCGGTTTTTAAAAAGCAACGGACGCGAGACCATCTATGACGCCGAACATTTCTTCGACGGCTACAAGAACAATCGCGACTATGCGGTCAAGACCCTGTTCGCCGCACTGGAAGGCGGGGCCGATTTCATCGTCCTGTGCGACACCAACGGCGGCACCCTGCCCTTTGAAATTGATTCGATCTACCAGGAAGTACATAAACTGGTAGCTGCCGAAAGCGGTGGCGGTTCAAACGGCGCCGCCGTCAAATGGGGTGTTCACACCCACAATGACTGCGGCCTGGCTGTCGCCAACGCCATCACCGCCGTGAGTGCAGGGGCTGTCATGGTTCAGGGCACGATTAACGGCTACGGCGAAAGATGCGGCAATGCGGATTTGACGTCGGTAATTCCGGTTTTGGATCTGAAAATGAATCGGCCCTGTATTTCGGGTGAGAATCTCAAAAAGCTCAAATCCCTCTCCCGCTATATCAGTGAAACCGCGAATCAGGTCCCATTAAACAATCGACCGTTTGTGGGCAAAAGCGCGTTTGCCCACAAAGGCGGCATTCACGTAAGCGCCATCATGAAAGCCCCCAAAGCATACGAGCACATGGACCCCGCCCTGGTCGGCAATCAGCGACGCGTCCTGGTTTCGGATATGTCCGGCAAGAGCAACATCGAATACAAGGCGAGGGAGCTGGGCATCGAGCTGGACACCAATGGTTATGACAGCAGCAAAATCGTCTCCGAGATCAAACAGCTGGAGCAAAAAGGCTATCAATTTGATATCGCCGACGGCTCCTTCAAGATCCTGATGGAAAAATTTACCGACCAATTCGAGCCGCTGTTCAACCTGGAATCCTTTCGCGTAACCATCGAAAAGGATAAAGATCAACCCTGCAGCTCGCAGGCCACAATGAAGATATCCGTTGGCGGCAAGGAGGAAATTACCGCTGCCGAGGGCTATGGCCCTGTCAGCGCCCTGGACAATGCCTTGCGCAAGGCCCTGGATCGGTTCTTTCCGGATTTGGACACCATGCGCCTGGTGGATTTTAAGGTTCGCGTCATCGACGGCGACCGCGGCACCGCTGCCAGAGTTCGCGTGTTCATCGAATCCCGGGACCAGGATCAGATCTGGAGCACCATCGGGGTATCGGAAGACATCATTGAAGCCAGCTGGCAGGCACTGGCAGACAGCTTTCAGTACAAACTGGCCAGTGAAAGTCAACTTCGCAGCGAAAGAATGCCGGCCCAGGAAGAGCTGCCGATATTCGGAAAGTAGAACCACCCAAGTTGAGAAGGAGTAAACCATTGAACGGCCCAAAAGGAAACATCGCCGCAGGAGCTGAAATTAACTACCTCCTGCGGCCTATGCTCGCCGGGTTAGTCAAATAGTCAAATAGGAAAATAGTTAAATAGTGTTAAGAATTCTTTTCTTCAACTATTTTTCTAGTCAACTAGTCAACTATTCAACTAACACCATAGGAGATAACCATGACCGACCGTGTAACCATATTCGATACAACCTTAAGAGACGGTGAGCAGTCACCCGGGGCCAGTATGAATACCGCTGAAAAATTGCGTCTGGCCACCCAGCTCGAAAAGCTGGGGGTCGATGTCATCGAAGCGGGTTTTCCGGCAGCCTCCGAAGGCGACCTGGAAGCGGTATCCCGGATTGCCGGCAAACTTGAACGGACCGAGGTCGCTGCCCTGGCACGCACAGCCAAAGAGGATATCGACCGGGCCTGGAAAGCCATCCGTCATGCTGCCAAACCAAGAATCCACACCTTTATCGCCACTTCCGACATCCACCTTGAATACAAACTGAAAATGTCCCGGGATGAAGTTGTCAATGCCGCTGTCGAAGCGGTTAAATACGCCAAAACCCTGACCGAGAACATCGAGTTTTCTTCCGAAGACGGATCGCGCAGCGACCGCGATTTTCTCTGCCGGGTATTCGAGGCCGCCATTGATGCCGGAGCCACCACCATTAATCTGCCGGACACCGTCGGCTATGCCGTACCGGAAGAATTCGCCGACCTCGTCGGCTATGTCAGGAACCATACCCCCAATATCGGCAAGGCTGTTTTCAGTGTGCATTGTCACAACGATCTGGGACTGGCCACCGCCAACACCCTTGCGGCCATCAAGGCCGGGGCCCGTCAGGCGGAGGTGACCATCAATGGGATCGGTGAGAGAGCCGGCAACACTTCCCTGGAAGAAATTGTCATGGCCCTGCACACCCGCCAGAACATTCTGCCGGCCACGACCAACATCAACACCCGGTTTATTCATCCGACCAGCCGCCTGGTCAGCATGATTACCGGCATCATGGTGCAGCCCAACAAGGCTATCGTGGGAGCAAACGCCTTTGCCCATGAAGCCGGCATCCATCAGGACGGTGTTTTAAAAAATCGCATGACCTATGAAATCATGAAACCGGAAACCATCGGCTTGAGCACCAATAAACTGGTGCTTGGCAAGCATTCCGGCCGCCACGCCCTGCGCGAGCATTTAAAGGAAATGGGCTACGACCTGTCGAGCGAGGAGCTGAATCTTGTTTTCGAAAAATTCAAGGAGCTGGCTGATAAGAAAAAACATATTGTGGATGAAGATCTTGAAGTGATTGTGACCGAAGGCATCCTGCGTACCTCGGATGTTTTCAAACTGGAATACCTGCATGTCACCGCCGGCACAACGGTGCTGCCGATGGCCAGCGTCAAACTGAACATCCAGGGCCGATCCGTTCAAAGTGCCGGTTACGGTAACGGTCCCATCGATGCCGCGTTTAACACCATTGCCAATCTTACCGGCACCGAGTCGGAATTGCTGCGCTTTTCCATCAGCGCGCTGACCGGTGGGACCGACGCCCAGGGTGAGGTCACGGTGCGATTGCGGGAAAACGGCCTGACAGCGCTGGGCAAGGGCGCGGATCCGGATATTATCACGGCCAGCGCCAGGGCCTATATCAATGGTTTGAACCGCCTGGAATATCTCAAATCGCATCCGATCAAGGAAGCAGCGGGACTGTAAAAAAGATGGAGTATTGGAGTACTGGAGTTATGGAGTATTGATAAAGATTGAATCAGCCCCTTTGCCGGAGCTACAATCCAACACTCCAGTACTCCAATTATTTGCTTCTCAGGTTTCCAGCGTGCCGATGATATCCATTACGCTGGCAATGCCATGGTCCGTCAGAAACGCCTCGATTCCGTCGATGATGTCGATGGTGACACGGGGATTGACAAAGTTGGCCGTTCCGACCTCAATGGCGGTTGCACCGGTGATGAGAAATTCCAGGGCATCTTCGGCTGTCATGATCCCCCCGATACCGATGATGGGCAGTTTTGATTTCTGGGCCACCTGCCAGACCATGCGCAGCGCTACGGGTTTAATCGCAGGTCCAGATAACCCTCCGATAATATTTGCAATTTTAGGCCTTCTGGTGTTGACATCCACGGCCATTGCCGAAATCGTGTTGATCAGCGAGATGCCGTCGGCGCCGGCCTCCTCCACAGCTGCCGCGATCTCGGTAATATCCGTGACATTCGGTGAGAGTTTCACGATGACCAGCTTTGATGTCTGACTGCGGACGGCACGGATAACGTCAAAAGCGGCCTGGGGGTCGACGCCGAAGGCCATTCCGCCGGCTTTTACATTGGGGCAAGATATATTGACCTCGATGCCGTCAATGGCGGCCTCCTCGTCGATACGGGCCGCCAGCTGATGGTAATCTTCTTGGACTTTGCCGTAAATATTGACCAACAACGGTGGATTCAGATCCTGCAAAAAGGGTAGTTTTTCGGCAATAAATCTTTCAATACCGACATTTTCAAGCCCAATCGCATTGATCATGCCGCAGGCGGTCTCCACAATGCGAGGGGGAGGATTGCCTCTGGACGGCAAAAGGGATAGCCCTTTTACAATGATGCCCCCGAGTCGGTTCAGATCGATCAAATGATCAAATTCCCTGCCGTAGCCGAAGGTGCCGGATGCGGTCATTACCGGGTTTTGCAGCTGGATGCCGCCGAGATCAACCCTCATATCTGGTTTTACCGTCATATTTGCTTCCATTCCGAATTATCATTGCCAAAGTGACCACCCAAGCGCTATGTATAAAATATAAACACCTCGAAGGCAAGTTGGATTTTGGTTCGTAGGGTCAAAGGTTCAGGGTTCAGGGTTCAGTTAAAAGCGAACCGCAGAACAGTAGAATTTCGAATATTGAATGTTCAAGGATGGTATCGCTTCGCTCTGTCTTTGCTGCTATTAAAATCGATAATAATCATTCCTTCGACATTCGACCTGCCCGCAATGCCCTTGACGCATAGTCGGGACAACTTTTAGCATTTGATTCGTGACAAAATGATGATGCTGTCCCCAAATAGCATGCATGGCAGGCGGGTATTCAGAATTCGATATTCGATATTCTCTTTTTGAAACTAATGCAAAAGAAAAAATTTAAATTAATTCTGATATCAACCCCCTGGCCGCTTTACAATCGACCCTCAATTCAGCTGGGGGCCCTCAAGGCCTATCTGCAGACCCAACACCCGGATGTAGACGTTCATGCCGATCATGCTTTTTTGAAGATCGCCGCAACCCTTGGCTATCGGCTGTATCAGGAAATTTCAGAGCGTACCTGGCTGGCGGAAGCCGTCTACGCTGCGCTGCTTTACCCCCAACGGACTGAAGTCGTCAAAAAGTTCTTTAAGCGCCATGCCAAATCCGGCGCGCACATTGGTAAAACACGTTTTTCAGACCTAACGGCGGTGGTCAAGAAGACAACGGATGCCCTCATCGATGACATTGCCTGGCAAAAATATCAACTGGCCGGTTTTTCAGTTTCCCTTTGCCAGTTGACATCGGCCCTGTATTTCATAAAACGCATCAAGCAACGGTATCCGCACCTGATCATTGCCATCGGCGGTTCGACCTTTTCCGGTGCGACCGGGCCCCGATTTTTTGATCTGTTTGCCGACGTCGATCTGGTGGTTAACGGCGAAGGAGAGTTGCCTTTCAGCCGGCTGGTCGGCCATTTGAAAGCATCGGCTGGTCTTGCCGGGCTACCCCCCATTGAGGGCGTTGTCACCGCGGCAACGGTGAAAAGCAGTGGCGCCCCGACCCGCCATCGGCAGATGAAAAATCTGAAAGACCTGCCCCCCCCGGACTACGAAGATTATTTCAGGCTTTTAAAATCACTGGCACCTCCCAAGAGATTCTTTCCAACCCTTGCAGTGGAAACATCCCGGGGCTGCTGGTGGCAGCGCCCAACCAAGGCCGGCAACACAAAAGGCTGTGCCTTTTGTAACCTTAACCTGCAATGGCAGGGCTATCGCACCAAAGACCCCGGTCAGGTGGCCGGCGAAATCGATCACCTGACCTCAACATACCAGACCCTGGCCGTTTCGTTCGTGGATAATGTCCTGCCCAAAAGAGATTCAAAAGAAATTTTTAACAAATTGATCGGACTGCAAAAGGATCTGCGGATGTTTTCTGAAATCCGGGCCACCACGCCCCGTCCGGAATTGAACCTGATGGCCCGGGCGGGTATGCAGGAGGTTCAGATCGGAATTGAAGCCCTCGCAACTTCTTTGCTGGCGAAACTGAACAAGGGAACGACTGCCATCCAAAACCTGGAAATCATGCGCGACTGTGAAACCTTGGGCCTGATCAATTATGCCAATCTGATTCTGCATTTTCCGGGCAGCGACGAGCAGGATGTGGCCGAAACCCTGCGCAGTCTTGAATTCGCCCTGCCCTACCGACCGCTTAAGGCTGTCGGCTTCTGGCTGGGTCTGGGAAGCCCGGTATGGCAAAACCCCGGGGCTTATGGCATCAAGGCGGTGTTTAATCACCCGAACTGGGGCTGTCTGTTCCCGAAAAAAATCACGACATCTTTACGATTCATGATCCAGGCCTACCGGGGAGATCTGGGATACCAGCGCGGAATCTGGCGCCCGGTCGAAAAGGCGCTCAAACAGTGGCAGCAGGCATACAGCGAGCTAAATTCCAGGCCGAAGCCGTCTCCATCCCTGTATTTTAGGGACGGCCGTGAGTTTCTGATCATTCGCCAGCGCCGATTGAGAGGCGAGACCCTCAATCATCGCCTGGTGGGGACTTCCAGACAGATCTATCTTTACTGCCAGCACCACCGGTCAGTCAACCGGATCCGCGACCGTTTTCCGGCCTTTGCCGAGGATAAAATCGTTGCTTTTTTGAAAATGATGGCGGCCAAAAAACTGATGTTTGACGAAAAAGGCAGGTATTTAAGTTTGGCGATCCCGGTAAAACGTTTCTGACCATTTTAATCTACTTCAAAACTTTTCCCCCACCATTCCCTGTTCCTTGCAAGTCGTCCTCACTTTTGATATCTGTCTCATATTTTCAATATTGGTAAAATGCATGTATTCTCAATTGTAGCACTAACGGCTGATATTTGGTTTTCTTTTGTAATATCCCAAGTTTTCCTCCAGCAAAATTACAGGCTATGTAACCCATTAAACAAAATCCCAAATCATCTATTGTGTGAAGATACCCAAGAAATTTTAAGCCTCAACAGATTTCCTGATTGAGGTATGAAGCCTAAAATCAATTTCCTTGCAAAGTATTGATGATTCACATATGTATCATGCAATTGGATGATCTGAAATTAAAGGCTATTCTCAATTCGGTTTTGATTTTCAGACAAAAGCTATAGCCTATGAGCAAGTTTCCCATCAAAATCGCCCGTGCCCTGACCCGCAGAATAGATTCAGCTGTCGACGAAACTAGTTGTGCTTTCGCTGAAGACCTGATCGATTGCCAGCAACTCGTAAAAAAGTGGATATGTCGAAGGTTCTGGCGCTGAAATATAATATACCCCAATTTGAATCTATAATTTGCGGGGTGGGCTGATCCGCCCTCATCAAATTCAAGGGAGAGTTTAAAAAATGAAATTATTCATTTGCAAATTTAGCCTTGGTCATAACGCAAAGCTGAAAATCTTTAAGCTTCTACCACGCATTATGGTTTTCGCGTCATTACCTGTGTTGATATTTGCCCATAGTGGAGCAGACGCGACCGAAGCGCTGCTAAATGAGGAAAAAGCGTGGACCGGCGATTTGGACGGTATGGTGAAAAGGCGTAAAATTCGTGCTCTCGTCCCTTACAGTAAGACGTTTTACTTCCTGGACGGCGCTACGCAGCGTGGCATTACCTATGAGGGTTTACAAATCTTTGAAAAATGGCTGAACAAGGAATTGGGTACTGGGCAGCTCAAAATTCGGGTAATCATCATCCCAACGATGCGAGATGAACTTTTCTCCGGCCTTGTAGACGGTCGAGGCGACATCGCCCTGGGAAACCTCACCATAACACCGGAGCGTCTCAAAATTGTAGACTTTTCAGATCCATTTGCCAAAGGTATTAAAGAAATAGTGGTTGGCGGGCAGGGTGCCCCGGCACTAAAAGGATTAGACGGTTTAGCGGGAAAAGAAGTCTTCGTGCGAACTTCAAGCAGCTATTATGAAAGTCTCAAACGCCTAAATGCAGAATTCAAAAAATCAAAAAAGAGGCCAGTAAAGATTATACCGGCAGACGAATACTTTGAAGATGAGGATCTTCTAGAAATGGCTAACAGTCGCTTAGTATCCTTCCTTGTGGTGGACGAGCACAAGGCAACGGCATGGGCGCCCATTTTCGAAAATGTGAAAATGTATCCCGATATCGCCGTTCGAACGGGCGGAGAAATAGCCACTGCTTTTCGTAAGAACAGCCCCAAGTTAAAGGAGGTATTAAATCGCTTTGTTGCAGATCACAAGCAAGGGACTATGCTCTTTAATGTGATCACCAAGCGCTACCTGCAAAACATAAAATGGGTGCAGAATGCTCTGCTTGAAGAAGAATTTCAAAAATTCAAGGACACGGTAGAGCTTTTTAAAAAATATGCAGGCAAATACGATTTCGACTGGCTCATGGTTGCTGCTTTAGCCTACCAAGAATCCCGACTCGATCAGAGCATGCGAAGCAAAGCCGGCGCCGTCGGAGTCATGCAGATGCTGCCCACCACGGCAAAAGATCCCAATGTAAATATACCGAACATTGAAGATCTGGAGAATAACATTCATGCCGGAGTGAAATATCTCCGGTTTCTCAGAGATCAATACTTTGAAAAAGAGCCTATGAATGAGGCCAACAAGACGCTATTTACCTTCGCAAGCTATAATGCGGGGCCGGCTAAGGTTGCAAAGCTTCGCCTGGAAGCTGAAAAGACCGGCCTGGATCCCAATGTGTGGTTTCGCAGCGTTGAAATTGTAGCGGCTAAGCGAATCGGGCGCGAGACCGTGCAGTACGTGAGTAACATCTATAAATACTACACGGCTTATCGGTTAATCATAGACAAACTTCGGATCAAAAAAGAAGCAAAAAAAGAAAAAGGCATAGGATCTTCAAAATGAAATTAGCCCCTTCCTTCGGACAAACAATCTCTCCTGAAAGGAATATCGTAATAGACAAAATAAAAAATATAGCGACTGCTGCTTTGAAGGGAAAAATAGTGATTAGTTTCATATACCTTATGATAATCTAAAATATTTTCAAATTCCAAAATTGCTGATACCTCCAACCAATCTATATTTTTGAAATCCTGAAAAAACTGTGATGTTCAGTCGGCATCTGTAATTTAATAAAGCCAAAGTGCATTCTTCCAATTACAGCCAAAGCAGCATTATGCGTTCTGCTCCGCAGCTTTCGCTATCCCCCTTAAAACCATCTCATTAATTTGCCGCGAATCAAATTGGTGCCCCACGATCTCGAATTCAGACAACCCGCCTCTCTGAAGCAAGGTGAGCTTTTCCAGCCCCGACCCTTTCTCATATTGGGTCTCAAAAACCAGAACGGCAAAGGTTCCCGATAGCTGGCCGGTGGGCCGTTGGTCCTTCAGCTTCCAGGAGACGAGGGTATATGATTGCAGCTCGCCCAGTGACAGACCCACCAGCTTTTTAAGATTCCGCCATTCAGCCGCATCGGTATTATCCCAGAAAATTTTCGAATAAAATTCATCACTGCCGGCCCCGCCGTTTTCAAATCGATCTTTAAAGAAATTCTCGGCCACGCTGCGGGCGTGATCAAATTTCTCCATGGAGCCACAGCCACCAATAAAGACGGCTGCCAAAATCATCACCCCGCACAATGCATTTGTTACTTTCATAGAAAAATCTCCTCGAGGACATCGTCTCTGGAGTGAAACTCGGCAGTTTTCGGCAAAAACTTGAGGATTAAACTGGAAGGGGCAAGATTAAAACGGACAGAGCTATCCTGCATGATGTACTGTCCTGCAATAGATCCCTAACTGATTGTCACTTGCGCCAAGCCTGTGCCGGATCTGATCGGATAGCGGGAGTCCCGTTTGAACCCGCCTGGATTCCCGCCGACGCAGCTGTGTCATAATTCAGAATTTCATCTGTTTTCTGACCGTCATGCCGGACTCGATCCGGCATCCAGATGCATAGGTGACTGAAACGGAACTGGATTCCGGATCGAGTCCGGCATGACAAAACCGCGCCAATTGCATTTTTGTCAATTGCGAAAAACGCTGCTACACGGGAGTAACGATGAGATATTCCGCAACATCAATGTGAAAATTCTATTATACTATTGCGGGGAAATAACTCTAGAGTGGCAGGAGGTTATTGTGGCGATCAAATTGCATGGGCTCCGGGTCTCCGAGTATCTCCACATCATTTCTTTGGTGCAGCTCATCCAGGTAGGCTTCCGACACGCCGACGATATCTAAGCGAAGGGTATTTTTTATGCGCACAACCTTGCTCATCTGCGAAGATGTCAATCCGATACTGTCCAGCGCAACTTCAATCGCCTGTCGATCATTTTGAAAATACATGGGCACGGCACCCTTTTCCAGGCTGATGCCGGTAATACAATTTTTATAGGTAACGTCATAATCGATTTTATCGACCAGTCGTTTGGTCGTAAGATCCGCCAGGCCGATCCCGATGGCGTTGCCCTTGCTTTGCTCCGTCAGATCCCGCACGAATACGCGCTTTATCCGGACCGGATGATCAAAAACCTCCACAAAATCTCGATTCCTTCCGGTAACGTTGGGATCGATCCCAACCCCGCTGATGTTTTTTCCCATCTCGTCAACGATGAGCAGGTCGATGTCATCAAAGGGCAGATGGGCCATCATTTTTTTGGACTGTGACAGCAGCTTTTCTTCACCGCTTTCCATGTTCTCAGGTTTAAAAGCGGCTATTCGAGCCGTTTCGCCGTAACCGTTTTCGATGATGCCGATCCCACAGACCACCGGTGTTTGCTGCAGCACGATGCGGGCGGCATCCCTGATGATTTTCGGAAACGTGTAGGCAACCGCCGCTTTGTGATAATAGGCGGCGCCTTTATGCTTTCCCATCCCGATGGCCATCATTTTCATCAGGCCGCTTTCGATGGAGGCCTTAAATTTAGTGTGGCATTTGATTCGATTGACCACCACGATATGATCAGCGCCCCGGGCATGTCTATCAAGAAAAACCGGCACCCCGTCATCGGTTGCCCCTATCTGCTGGACATCCATGGAGGTCAAGATGGGGGCTTGCAGGTAAGCATCCGTCACGCCCAACTGGGCCAGCACGGCCGTCTGGCCCTCGGCGGTCGCCCCGCCATGACTGCCCATGGCAGGAAAGATGAAGGGTTTGGCCTCGAGGGATTTGAAGAAATCAACGACAGTCTTTAAAATTTCAGCAATGTTGGCGATGCCGCGACTGCCGGCCGTAATGGCCACCCGGCTGTCCGGTCGGATCTGATCCCAGGAAAAGCGGTTCAGCTCCGCCAGGACCGCTTTACGAATATCGGATACCCGGGTGCCGTCAAAATGCTGACGAATGCGGCAGATTTGGGGCAAGTTTATCATCTGATTTATTTTTTGACGAAGGGAAAAATGTCCGTATAACCCATAATATCGGTCGCAAGTAAGGTAAGAAATACGATCAGGGCGACAATCAGGACCAATTCAAGCGCACCGCTGCCGGCAGGGATTTGATCCAGTTTATCAGCAATCGCAACGGCCTCGGCGTCTGACAGGCCATTGATTCGGGCGTCAGCCTCGCGGGGGTCGATCCCCTGTTTGATCAGCGCCTGACGCACATCTTCACGCACAAGCAGTTGTTTGATGCGGCTGCGGGCCTCCTGACCCTGAGAAGCTTCCAGAACCGTTTCGGTTTCGATCATGGCCGCCAACGCGGATTGAAAAGGCCCCGAAATCAACAGCATAAAAAGGGCTACCACAAAACTGACCGGTTTCAACGTTTGTCTGATTGTTTTCATAGTTTTCCTCCGTTGTCTTTAAGCTATGATTTCCTTGTTTGATGCCGGCAAATAAATATTGAAGGCCGCTCCCCGGCCTTTTTCACTCTGAGCGGTGATAATGCCGTCGCGGTTTTTAACGATGCCATAGGCGGAAGCCAGCCCCAATCCGGTACCGCGCTCCTTTTCTTTGGTGGTAAAAAAAGGATCAAAGACCATTTTGAGAGTCTTCTCATCCATGCCGATGCCGGTGTCCCGAATGAATATTTTGACATAATCACCGGCAGCGGCATTGTATGGCTTCACAAAGCCTTTGTCCAGATGGACATTTGCGGTTTCAATGAACAGCGTTCCACCGGCGGGCATCGCCTGCCAGGCATTGACGTAAATATTCAGCAGGACTTGCTGTATCTGGCTGCGATCCACCTCTACCGCGGACAAATCTTCCCCCAATTGTCTTTCAATTGTGATCTCTTTTTTGGTTCGACCGAACATATGGGAAGACTTTTCCACCAGCTCGTTAAGATCCGTGGGTAAGACCTCGTATTTGCCGCCGCGCGCAAAGCCCAACAATTGTCGGGTCAGCTCAGCAGCACTGCCGACGTAATTCTCAATTTCCGTCAGATGCTCAAAATGCGGATGGTCCGGACCGATATCGGCCAACAGCAGGGAGGCTCGGCCCTGAATACCCATGAGCAGGTTGTTAAAATCATGGGCAATACCGCCTGCCAGGGTTCCGATAGCCTCCATTTTCTGGGCCTGTTGCAATTTGGCCTGAAGCTGCTCTTTTTCCCTGGCCGCCCGTTTCTTTTCCGTCATATCGATAATGCAACCCTCGATATAGCCGTGCTCAGGGTATATGAGGGCACTGACGGCGATCTCGGTGTGGTTGCCGTCAGGGCGAATTGACATGATCTCAAATCCATCGACCCTGCCCTTCTCATTCAACTGACGCAACAGTTCCCGGCGACGGTTGGGATCGGCATAATGCTCGGTGGTTTTGAAGCCATTGTAAAATTGATCCGGGGAATCATAGCCCATGATCTCGGCGAATGCCTGATTAGCCAAAAGAATCTGGCCGTCATCGATGCGAGAGCGGTAAAGCCCGACCATGGCGGTTTCAAAAAGATTGCGAAATTTTTCTTCGCTGTCTTTTAACGCCTTTTCAATCTGCCGGCGCTTGGTGATGACCTCCGTAAACATAATCAGGCCGCCAATTTTGCCGCTGCGGTCCCGCCAGGGACACAGCTCCCTGCGGACCCAGTCCGTAGTGCCGTCAGCCCTTGGAAAGGGCTCCTCCGCCTTTTTAATTGTTTCGCCGGCAAAACACCTCTGGTGTTCATCCTTCCAGTGCGGCGGCAGATCCGGAAACAAATCGTAATGGCAACGGCCCAGCAGATTTTCGTCTCCCAGCCCATAGTCCTCGGCCCAGCGCCGGCTGTAGGCGAGGTAGCGCATTTGCAGGTCACACATCGCCACCGCGGCCGGGGTGTGGGCCATAAACAGGGCCAATAGTCCTGCGCGGGATTCGATCTCTCTATCGGAGGGTTTCTGCTTGCCGGAGTTGGTGTCCTTTGCTTTCATTGCTGTCGACCGATCCTCATGCATCGTCGCGAATCTGGGAGGTTGCATCGGTTAAAATGATATAGACGCTCAACAAAATTAAAATTGATATCATAATGTAATTTTATAATTATTTCAATTATTGAATTGGGGCGCCGCTTTTGTTTGAACACTACAAGCTGGTCCGGGTGTGGGGTGACCACCCAATCGCCATCAGCTCATTGATGACGAGCCGGGGAACGAAAAAATTCTTTACGGAATCAAAAAGATTTTCTATAAGGGCCGGACTGGAAGTAATGCGGGACGTGATTGTGCCGCGGTCCATCATGAATTCTAAATCCAAAAGACTCGGGTGTTTGAATGCACAGACAGGATTGCACCATTCGGCAGCCTGAAGGGCAATTTCACTTCATCGACTGGGGCGGCAGCGGCCCGCTGGCCCATTTCGCGCATGCCACGGGACTTTGTGCCGGCGCATACGCTCCCCTGGCGCATCTGCTCCGGTCCAAGCTGCATATTCTGGGCATGGACGATCGCGGACATGGGCAAACCCGCATGCCGGCCAATCCTGATCAGCTCACCAGCTGGCGTGTATTCACAGACGACCTGGAGTGCTTCTGCGATCATTTGAAAAAACCCGTGATTGCCATGGGACATTCCCGCGGCGCGGTGGTCAGCCTGATGCTGGCGCTTAAACGTCCTGATTTAATCCGAGCCCTGGTGCTGATCGACCCCACGATTTTGCCTTTTTCCTGGATGTGGTGGTGGTATCTCGCCAAAAGACTGGGTTTTGCCCGATGGCTGCCCATCATCGCTACGGCCGCCAAACGAAGAAGCTCCTGGCCGGACCGGGCGAGTATTTTGAAATCTTATCGCCGCAAAGCGGTATTTAGCACCTGGCAGGATGGATTTCTGGAGGCTTACATTGCCGACGGGACCGAAAGAAACTCTAATGACGGATTCAGATTATCCTGCGAGCCGGCCTGGGAATCGAAGTGCTTTTCGGTTTGTCCCCACGATATCTGGCGCCATGTTCCCCGCTTAAAGTTGCCCGTCCTGGTAGTGTACGGAGCCTACTCGGACACCTTTCTTGCGCCGGCCGTAAAAAGATTCCAATCAAAGGTTGCCCACGCACGCGTGGTACGCTTTGAAAAATGCGGTCATTTTGTACCCATGGAGCGGCCCGAAGCAACCGCCGGGGCGATATTTGATTTCCTCCAAGCCCTGAACCTCAATTGAAAAAATTCATATTCGGTCTACTATGAATGTCCGGTGGTTTTTCGAAAAACCGTCTGACAATGGTTTCTATCTGTGACATTTCCGTCGCATTCAATATGCGCGTATACAGGGCATGGCCAAATCGAAAGTTGGCACAAAAATAAAACGAAAAGCGTTTAAAGCGTTTGATTGCCGGTATGGTATCATAGTGGGTCACCAGCAGCCTGATCAACTCCAGGGCAGCCTCCCTGAAAATTTCCGGGTGCGTCTGCAAATGGCCCAGAAACTCCGCAAATATCCAGGGCCTGGCAATGGCCATACGGCCGAGGGCAATTCCGTCACAGGCGGTTTCATTCAACATTCGGATACAGTCGCTGCGGTCAAATACGTCGCCATTGCCAAATACCGGAATCGATACGGCCTGCTTTACCAGACCGATGTAAGCCCATTTAGGGGGACGGGACCGCCTGTCCGGGGCAACCCGCGGATGAAATGTCAGGGCATCGGCACCGGCATCTTCAAAACCCTTGGCCAACTGAACCGCCAACTGGGGATCATCTTTCCAGCCGGTGCGGAATTTGACCGTCAGCGGGCAGTTAATGACCTTGCGCACCGCCGCCACAATCGACGTGGCGAGATCAGGGTCTTTCAACAGCGCCGCGCCACAGTTGCGGCGACAGATGCGCGTATTGGAACAGCCCAGATTTATATCCACGCCGAATAAACCCTCATCTTCAATTCTGCGGGCCGCCCGGGCCATGGTTTCGGGATCGTCTCCAAAAATTTGGCAAACCAGCCGGGACCGTTCCGCGTCCCGCCATCTGAAATAGGGTGAGACAAAGCGGTTTTCACCGGGAATGGCTCTTGCGCTGCACATTTCGGAAAACAGCAGGCCATATCCGCCGTAGGTTGACACGAGCTCACGAAAGGCGATATGGCCCAAAAAACTCATGGGGGCCAACACGAGCCTTGTATCAATGGGTTTGTCCCCAATTTTAAGAGGTTGACGCAGATATTCGGCGAGGTTATAGATCATAGGTGGAAATTAGCAAATTTGATCAGAGATTGGAAGTCGAAGCCGTTAACTGTTAGATCAAATCTGAATTGCTACAGTTAAATCACCAATCACATGCACCAAAACATTTACCCTGCTCACTAATGCTTCGCATTAAATCTTCGATTTATTGAACAGGACAGGTAAATCTCAAATTCAAATATTCAATGGCCTAAACTCTCATTTCTGCTGTTCCGTATTGTATTGCAAAGCAGACTGCGTCGTTAGATAGTCTATTTGAAATGCGGTAAGCGGATCAACTGGTTTGAATTTCGGATTTTGGTCATTGGGATTTATTTGGTATTTGGTATTTGGTGCTTGGAGTTTTAACAGCTTTGATTGGGGATAGCTTGCGCTGCATAGCCCTCTTATTAACATTTGTGAATCTCTTATGTCTATACTGAGCAAAGGTATCGCCGTTGTCGGCTCAACGACGATTGATAAAATCGTCAGCCAGCATCAACGTATTTTCAAGATAGGCGGTGCTACGGCATATGCCGGAATCACTTACAGTCGACATGGAATCGGTACGCAGGTCGTCTCCAATATTGCCCCTGGTGACCGGAAGATTATCAGACGGTTGGAGCAGGAGAACGTCGTCGTCCTCGACGGCCCTACCGACCGGACCACTCAATTTATCAACGATATCCGTCAGCATTCCCGCCGACAGAAAATCCTGTACCGGGCTCGATCGATTCAACTTCAACAGCTATCGGCCGTAGCGAAGCGCGCGGGGGCATTGCATCTGGGTCCCCTGCACCCCGATGATATCGAACCGGAGGCCCTGACCGCCCTAAACGCCCATAATTTAAAGATATTTTTGGATGTTCAGGGATATACCCGCAAGGTTGCCCCCCCCCAAGTGTCGGCAGCTGTATCAAAACACCTGACATCCGCTTTAAAGGCCGCCCACATCATCAAGGCAAACGGAGCCGAACTCAATCTCATTGTTGACCACTACCAAGAAAATTTAACCCAAATCATGAAATCTTTTGAAATTGAGGAATCGGTGATTACATTGGGACAAGACGGTGGGTGGGTCGAAAGCATGCGCAGCGGAAAGTCGGATTTTTCAGCACAAAAAGTTGCAACTGCCGTGGATCCGACCGGAGCCGGCGATGTGTTTTTTGCTTCCTACCTGGTCGGTCGCTTTTTAAATAACCAGAACATTGCCGATGCCTGTCGTTATGCTGCCCGCACCGCAGCCCGCCAGGTGTCAGGCAAGTACATCACCTTTGATGTGCTGGCTTTGCCCTAGACGTTGACCCGGTGAAGTGACGAAAATTTGTGGTCAGGCTTTATTTCTCCGGCTGGAATGTGCTAATGTGCTTCAGAACAACATCATATTCACCATCAAGCAGCGGCAATGATGACGCTCGGGATATTCGGCTTACCCAGGCAATGCGAATAATCCTAACAGGAAGGCAACCAAATGGCTTATTCGACTCGACGGCTGCTCCCCCAGCACTTGCAGAACAGATTTATTAATCTGCTGTCCCCACTGGTTAGGCTAATTTCCAAATGGGGATTGAGTCCCAATTCTTTTACCGTTGCAGGCGTGATTCTAACAGCGGCCGGCACAGGTGCCTTTTTAGCGGGATTCATCCGTCTGGCCGGCATTTGTATTTTGCTCGGTGGCCTGTGTGACACACTCGACGGTTTGCTGGCCCGCACGACCGGCAGAGCCACACGGTTTGGTGCCCTGCTTGATTCCACCGTTGATCGTTACGCCGAATTTATTATGTTTTCCGGTATCGCCGCCTATTTTTTCTTTATCGATGATTATGGGACGGCGGCAGGTACGCTTTTGGCGTTAGGCGGTTCCTTTATGGTCAGCTATACGCGTGCGCGCGCCGAAAGCCTGGGATTCGACGCCAAGGGCGGCTTCATGCAACGCCCTGAGCGCATTGTACTGATCGGATCCGGCGCGATCATTCATCTGAATGCGCTTATATTGGCCATCTGGTTGGTGGCCTTCTTTGCCAATTTTACTGCCCTGCAAAGAATTCGCTGCGCGTATAAACAGGATTCGAGTGAGTTCAAGGAAGAAATCATCATCAAAACCTAGAAGCTATCCCAGGGGTGCATCTTACGCCCAATGGCTGCGTTGCAATTTGGTTTTAAATGCTCACGTACTGCGTGTACGCTCCGCTTTAAAACCAAATTGGCGCCTTGCCCTTGAACGCAAGCTGCACTCCTGGGATAGCTTCTGAGTTTGCCAATTATGAGCCTTTAAACTATTTACGGGACGGAAGAGTTGGAAATACATATTATTAAAGAGGACATATGCCGGATAAAAAGCAATCTGCAAAAGTAGACGGATATGACGTGATAATTGTGGGCGGGGGGCCGGCCGGCCTTTTTGCGGCCTATTATTTAAGTCAGCATTCTGATTACCGGGTGCTGCTGATTGAAAAGGGTAAAGGCTCTCTGAAGCGCGATTGTCCGATCAATTCCTATCAAGAATGTATCAAGTGCAAGCCATGTAACATCCTCAGCGGCATCGGCGGTGCCGGATTATTCTCGGACGGCAAACTGAACTATATTTACAAACTGGGTAAAACAGATCTTTCCCAGTTTATGCCCATTCCCCAGGCCGAAGCGTTAATATATGAAACCGAACAGATATTCAACCAATTCGGTATGGATGGACCTGTTTACCCTACCGACGTGGATGCCGCCAGAGAGATCCGCAAGGTCGCCAAACGCCATGGCATCGATCTGCTTATCATCAAACAAAAACATCTGGGCAGCGACCGCCTGCCGGATCATATAACCGCCATGGCCGATCATATCAAATCCAAAGGGGTGGTCATGCACACCTCCGAGGAGGTCAAGGATGTCCTGGTTGAAAACAATCATGTGGCCGGCGTTGTGACCAAAAGAAAGACATACCGCTCCAAAAATGTCATCCTCGCGCCCGGCCGTGCTGGTGCCGATTGGGTTGGCGGCATTGCGCACCAGCATGGCATCGGGCTTAGCCAGCGGGGAATTGAAGTCGGTGTCCGTGTGGAGGTTCACAACGACATCATGCAGGATCTGTGCGATGTCATCTATGACCCGACCTTTTTTATTCAAACCGGGAAATACGATGATCAGACCCGAACATTTTGCACCAACCAAGGGGGATTTGTCGCTTTAGAAAATTACAGTACCTTTGTGTGCGTCAATGGGCATGCCTATCAGGATAAAAAGTCACAAAATACCAATTTTGCGTTCTTGTCCAAGGTAGTGCTCACTGAACCGGTGACAAACAATCAGGCTTATGGTGAGTCCATCGGAAGCCTGGCGACGTTGATCGGCGGCGGCAAGCCGATCCTGCAGCGCTTCGGCGATCTCAAACGGGGTCGACGCAGCACCTGGCACCGCATCAATAAAGGCTATATTGTACCGACCATGACGGATGTTGTCTGCGGCGATATCGCCATGGCACTGCCGGAAAGAATCCTGACCAATATCATCGAAGGGCTGGAAAAACTGAACCATGTGGTGCCGGGCGTGGCCAATGACGAAACCCTGCTGTACGCTCCGGAAATTAAATTCTTTGCCACCCAGGTCGAAACCGCCAGTGACCTGGAAACCAAAATAAAAGGCATGTACGTCGCCGGTGATGGCCCCGGCGTGGCCGGCAACATTGTTTCGGCCAGCGCCACCGGCCTGATACCTGCAAAAGCCATCATAGCAAAAAATATGAAATAGGTGGGAAGATAAGGTCGCTCAGGCGGGCAAGCATGCCATT
>JAFDCJ010000110.1 GCA_019312835.1 Deltaproteobacteria bacterium | reverse complement strand
TTTTTTATTCTTTTCTGGCCCACTCTATTTCTCGGTGCGACCTTTCCCATCGTGAACAAAATATACGCAACCTCTCTGTCCAGTTTGGGTCGATCTATCGGCAGGGCTTATACCGTGAACACCGTTGGTGCCGTGTTGGGATCGTTCGCCGCCGGTTTCGTTCTGATCCCCTTTTGGGGCAAGGAGGCGAGCCTTTCGGCGCTCATAGGCATCCAGGCGGCCGCAGCACTGCTTGTTTTATTCGCGACCCTTAACGGCCGGTCTACAAAACCACGATACCGGGCGGCCATCTGTTTTCTCGGGCTTGCCTGCATCGGTCTTGTTTTTGCGTTTCCTCACTGGAACCGGTCTTTACTCTCCTTCGGTCGATACCAAATACCGACCGAGCTTACCCGGCATTTTCGCCAGACGGGATGGCTGGCATCCGTCTGGCGCGGTGAAGAGATCCTGACCAGACAGCAGCAGGGCAGAGAAGTGGTGTTTTACGGAGACGGTATCGGCGGTTTCACCACCGTGGAAAAGCACATCGACAGCATGGGAACGATCCGGTACACCCAGCTGAACAGCGGAAAACCGGACGCCACATCACACGACGATGCCGCCACCCAGGCGCTGTTAGCCCATATTCCCCTGATTTTCCATCCGTCCCCCGCCAACGTCATGATACTGGGATTGGGCAGCGGTATGACAGCCGGCGAGGTCCTTCATTATCCGGTTTCCAGGATCGATGTTCTGGAAATCAACGAACAGGTGGTCGAGGCATCCCGATTTTTCGATGATTGGAACAATCGTTTCTCCGAGGATCCGAGGGTTCGGATTATTGTCCAGGACGGCCGCAATCACCTCCTGTTGAGCCGGATGCGGTATGATGTCGTGATCTCCGAACCATCCAACCCATGGATGGCCGGGATGGCAAATCTTTACACGAAGGAGTCTTTTGAGACGGTTAAGGACCGGCTTAATGCGGACGGCATCTTCATTCAGTGGGTGAATGCCGGGAGGATGGACTGGAAAACGCTGGCGATGATTGGTAATACCTTCGGCACGGTTTTCCCCAACAGCGTGATGATGATATCACCCATCGGCGGTGCTGATTTCTTTTTTGTCGGCGTCAAGGGCAAAACCCCTTTACGGTTGTCCGTGGCCGAGCGCAACCTTTCATTTGCTTCCAGATCCCGGATTATGAGACTGATGGATGCCAGGCAGCTGTTTCATTTGATTCTGACGGACCGGGTCTCCGAGATGTTTGCGGGCGGAATGATCCACAGTGACAACCGGCCGTATCTTGAGTTCGCCGCCCCACGACACCTCTATGCTCCCGGCCGGGGATTTATGCGCGAATTGAAGCAACGCTCCCGGCTTTCACCGGCCACGACGGCCATCGTCGCATCTTCCGGAGGCCTGGACATGGTGCTCAACATGGTCGAACTCGCCGCTTCGCTCTACGCTCTCCAGTTACCGGTCGTCGATCTAACCGCCGCTACACCGGAACAAACCGCACGCTACCATGAACTGGTAAGAGAATTCTGTGCGAAACGGGTGGTCGATGATTATATGGCTTTCTATGATGATCGTTCGAGAGAAATCTGCGCGGATGTGCAAGTTGAGTCCATCGAGCGGCATCTGGCCGCCAAGCCAGGCGACGGCAAGGCCTGGGGCGACTTGGGGGCAGTTTATGCCAAACGCCGTGAATTCGGCAACGCCGAAAAGGCCCTGGCAAAATACATAGACCTGGAACCCGAGGAACCGAATGCCTATTTCCGTATGGGCGTACTGAAGGTGATGAAAAATGAGTACCGTCAGGCAAGCGAGCTGTTTCTGAAGACTGTCAGGCTGAATCCAGGCAATACCGAAGCACTTCTATACCTGGCCAAATTGCAACTGTTGCAGGGCGACAAAGCCGCCGCCGTCAATCACTTGAGACAGATTCTCAAGCGTGATGAAAATTCGGAAGCCGAAAAATTACTCCGGCAAATCAAACCCTGAGGTTTATTTGCCCGGCTCATCCCACGGCCATGGGAATGGCATAGGGACCCTCCTCGATATAGGCGACGGTCGGTCGCCGGCCTTTTAAGCGCGGGTGATGGACGGCATAAATGATCGAATTCTGGAGCATGGCGGTGGCCTTATCCCCGTCGGTGGCGAAACTGGCATCCGAATCAATAAAATCATAGCCGTTGGGGCCGGGGATGATATCGAAATTTTCCTCCGGGATTTGGGGGCTGCAGTAAATCAGCCCATCCATGCCCACCTTACGATAGGGTTTGCCCCACATCTCAGGTTCCCATTGATCTTTGGTAAATTTCCAGTCCGGGTGCTGCAGGATGTTGTTATAGCCGTCAGGACCCAGTATTTTTAACATATGCAGAAAGGTCTTGTATTCCTGAGACCCGATGGGCTCCACATCCACGTTGTCCGCCAGCATGACGATCAGCCCGTTGTCCCTGACGGCCGGCATGGCATTAACGGCCGCTTTAACCGCCTGGTAATGGTTGCGGCCGACGTATCCGGCGTGGGTGATGACGATGTCATAGGGCTTTTCAATGGGAATCATAACGGATTGTTTCATGGCCTCAAAGGCAGCCATATGAGCTGACTCCAGGCCGCCGGCAAAAACCCCTGTCATGCACAGGCGTTTGTCAAGGGTAACATTGACAAGAAAATCCACCCCAACGGTCTTGGCAACTTCCATGGCTTCTTCGTGACACGGGTTGCCATCCAGGATAAGGTTGGTGGCGTTGGGGTCCTCAAGAACGCCAACACTGTGGAAAAATTCGATGGTTTTGGTATTCACCAGGGCCGGGCAAACCGCTTTTCTGCCCCCGGAAACACCGGCCATAAAATGGCTTTCAACCAGGCCGGTGATGATCTTGACATCGGCTTCATAAAAAATTTTGTTCAGGTGCACATTGGTCCCCCGTTTGGTGCGGGCGGCCAGGACCAGGGAGGCGTCATCTTCGCAATCGTGGTCCACGATCCGATAGTTATCCACGACTTCGGGTCCGTACATATAGATTCGCTCTTCCGGGGTGCTGGGCCGGTGCATCCCGTTGCCGATGACAATGACAATGTTCTCTCTTTTCACCCCGGCCCCTTCAATAAGCGCCAGCAGGGGCAATAGGAAACCGTTTTCACCCTTGTAAGGCACCGGTCGCGTAATGTCGGATACCGTGATGCAAACCGTCAGCTCTCCCGCCGGCTTGTCTTTGGCCTGGATGGTGTCGGAGATGGTCGGCGAGCCGGTGGGCTGATTCAAGGCCGTGGTAATCGAGGCCGCTGAATCCACCAGACACGGCATGGACGGCATGGTCAATATTTCACAATTATCCGGCACCTTGATGTCCAGAAAATCATCACCGAAATCCACTTTAATCTGTTTCCAGCCACGGGTATCCGCTCCAGCCAAAATGTCCGCTATTTCCTTGTCCATGATCGTCCTCAAATGCAAAAGAAAGGTTGAGGGTTGAAGGTAGAAGGCAGACGGTAGACGCTGGAGGGCATGTGGCTCAGGGCGCAAGGCCCCCGGCCAAGGGCAAAAAAGCTAAAATGTTAAGATCCTTAGCCTTGTGCCTTGCGCCGTGAGCCCTGTGCCCCTGCCTTCTGCCTTCAAGCGTATAACTTCCACCATTTCTTATCTATTTTGCACATCCTTTTTAACGCCGCAATCCCAAATCGCTTCACTCGGGCAACGGCACCGGATCCGGCACTTCGATTTGGCGCGGATCCTGGATACCGGGCGTATGGTAAAAATTATCGACCCGAAACATGAGTCGATTGAGCCGGTCATCGAGCTGCTGGCGATAGTCTTCACAGTCCTGCCGGGAGGCGTCGCCGGGCACCTGCAGATAGTCGTCGTCAAAAAGAGCCACAATGCGCGCGAACGGTTTGGGGATTATCATGCGATCCCAGCTGTGGAGTTTCCAGTATCGATCCGCACTCCATATTACCGGAATAATGGGGATGCCGGTTCGTTTGGCCAGGTAGATGATTCCCAGCTTGGAGACAAAACGTGGCCCCCGGGGGGCATCGGCCACCAGACCGCCTTTGTAGCCCTTGTTGACATAACCTTCCATTTCCCGAAAAGCTTTGCGACCGCCGCGGGACGAAGATCCCCGGGCCGTTATCCAGCCGAAGCGCCTGGCGGCCTGGGCCGCCAGCTCGCCGTCTTCACTGGCGCTGGCAATGGACACCACATTGCGGTTGCGGTACCAGTATACCACAAACAACAATCCCCGATGCCAGCTGGCATACAGAAGCCCTTTGCCCGGATTGGCACTTAAATAGCGGGTTTCGATTTCACGACCGAACTCGATGACCCTGCACGTACGTAACCACAGGGTCACAACCGCCCTGGCCAGCCAGCCAAAAACATAAAAACCCGCCCGTTTCCAGATGCTCATGTTCCAATGGTTCCATTTGTAACGATTGTCGTGTTGCTTAGCATGATAAACCAAAATCTTTTATGGTATCAATTTTGCATCTATACAACTACAAGTTTGTAAGGCCATACCTTATCCACCGACAATAAATTTGGCAAGGACAATCGCCGAATTTTATTGATCAGTTTAACCAATTGAAATTAATATAAATTTAGCAGACGCCGCATTTGCTCTTTGAAAATTTCGAATGCATAATGCCAGCTGAGCTCATCTGAATCCTGTATCATATCTCCTGCGCCCCCCATGATGGCAAAAAAACCGTCATTTTATCGTCGACCTGACAGAAATCTTAACGTCCCATTTTTTTTCAGCGACATAGTTGACCCGACCGGTAAGATGATTACGATTTTGGTGTAAGGCTACCGGGATCCATACGATGCGATTGGATCTGAAATTACGTTAGCTGTTATATTCCCTTCGGCCGAACTCACCCGATAGCACCTGCACCTTTTCTTGATAAGCGAATATTTTATGAACCCTATCTGTCTATGCAACCCGATGGAAACGCATCCTGGGCCTTTAATAAAGGTAATTTGCAAGGATAAAACCGAGTCAACGACCACCCGCAAAGCGGGCGGCCTGGATTCCCGGCCAGAGACCGGGAATCCAGGAGCACATCCGTGCTTTCATCGTTGCGGTTGTAGCCGGGTGCATAACACCCGGTTTGAAAACAACCCATAATTAATTTACTGGAGGAAAAATGTCTAACAATGCGAACACACTCCACCACCATCTGGAAGAGGTCAAAAAGGGCAGCCGATGTTTTGAAAATGCATTTCAGGGTGTGTCACGGATGATCCTGGAAAGCAAGATCGAAAAAGTTGTGGTCAACGGAAAAACCACCTATGATTTTAGTATTTTCCGTGAAGGATCCAAGCATGTCATCGGCATGTATGACGAAATCAACAGCTTTGTCTCCTATGTCAAAGATGCGGCTGAAGGTGGATCATCCAAGGAAATGGCGTTTGTGCTCGTGGGCGAGCCGGGAAACGGCAAAACCTTTTTAGTCGAATTTTTATCCAATAAATACCGCACCTTCCTGTCCCAGGACAAAAACCGCAAGTACACGTTCAGGTTTGTCGATACCGACAAAGTGGGCAATTACGGCAAGATCACATCGATTGAATCACAGACTTACGAAGACCCGATGATCCTGGCGATGAACCTGTTCGACGATCCCGATCAAAATCGGGAATATCTTGCCAGGCAGATCGGGTTTTCCGACAAGGAGATCGCGACGTTGTACGAGAATTACCGCCCCCTTGGCGCCTGCAGCGGTTACATCTGGAATGATATCCGAAATCTAACCAATGGCGCCATGGATGAAATGCTGAAATTTATCGAGATCACGCCGGTGCCGCTGACCGAAAGCCTGGGCACCGTCACCGGTAAATATCCGGCCAAAGACAAGATTACGTCCTCCTCGGTGGATTTGCTGGGCGAAGAGTCGATCCAGCGCCTGTTGCACATTTCCGACACCAACAATCCCTACCGTTTCGATTTAAGACGGGGGGCACTGGCGCGGGTGGCCGGCGGCGGCATTCATTTCAGTGACGAGATTTACAAAAACAAAAAGGACCTGGTGCAGGTCTATTTAGGCGTCATCCAGAACCGCAGCATCGAAATCGATGGCTACAAATGGCCCATCGACACGTTGATTGTGGCCACCAGCAATAACTCCGAATTTCACCGGTTTTTATCCGAGAAAGAGGAAGCGCCCATCGTCGACCGCTGACGCATTTGTTACGTATCCCACAACACCAACTATCATCTGCAGAAGGATCTCACCGATTACACCATCGGCAGTGAAACCCGGACCACTCTGACCAAGGAGAATCTCCATCAGGACCCCAACCTGAATTATGCCGCCTCCATTGCGGTGGTTTTGACACGCCTGCCCCGATCCGAAAAGCTGACCCCTGTGGAGACGATGAAACTGGCTGCCGGGGAAGTGGCCGGCGAAAAAAGCATCAAAACCCTGGCCGAGGTCATCGATACCCTCAACCAGGATCCGGAGATTATCAACCGGTTCGGCCAGAAAGGACTGGGCCAGCGCAACCTGGGACGTGCCATCCAGCTGTCGATCGAAAGCTCGGAGACCAATGAGGGCCGGTGCATGTTTGCCTACGACGTTTTCAAAGCCCTGGAGCGCATCATCCTGGATTATGTCACCGAAGCCAACGATCGCACCAAATATCTCGAAGATCTTAAAACGGCCAAGGGACTGTACCGTGAACGGATCATGACCGAGATGTTCAATGCCTATATGGACGAACCCTTTGCCATCCGCAAAGATGTGATGAACTACGTCAACATGATCATCGGCATCGATGCGGAGAATTTGGGTCCCGACAAAATGTGGAAATACAAGGATCCGCAAACCGGTGAATTGAAAGCCCTGAAAATCGACGAACGCTATATCGGAAGCGTCGAGGAACGTTTGGGTCTCAAGAGCGAGGAGCAACGGGAATCATTTCGCACCTCGATACGCAAGATCTACGGCCAGAAGATATCGGTCGATCCGGACTATGATTTTATGGACAACCTTGAGTTGGTCAAGGCGGTAACCGATGTGCGCTTGAAATCCGACATCGCCGGGGCCGGCAGCCTGATCGGCGCCCTGGCCAACCGCACCAATGAGGAAAACCAGAAACTTTACGACCGCATGATCGACACCATGCTGGAAAAGCTGGGCTACTGCAAGACCTGTGCGCAGAAGACCATCGAGTATTTTTGCACACAGGAGGATGAAAAGTAAGTTAATCGTTATTGGTTATTCGTTATTCGAAGCGAGCCGATGGTTCAGATCCTTCAAACTAATAACGATTAACAAATAACAAATAACGGTAAACACATATGGATCAAAAACTGATCAAATTATATCGGCAGCTGCAGAAAGAAGGGCTTACTGAACGACAGGAAGAAAAGATCCGGTTGGAGCTCGAATACGAGGGCTCCCACGGTCTGCCGGGGGGTGAAGATTCGGGAACCGGCGAAGAAGGGTCGGCGATGACCTTCAAAAAGATCTATGCCTACCATGACCTGCTGGATTTGCAGGGAATGACGGCCATGCGCACCACACCCAACGTCAGTATCCGCTCAATCGATGAACTGCTCGAGCGCGATAACCAACGGGAAAAAGACGGGTTCCCGCGCAAGATCAACGTCGGACGCTTGATCAAACCCGGAAAAGGCGGCAAGGACAAGATCGTGATCGTACCCTCGACGGTGGAGGAAAAATTTATCCACGATCGTTCTTTTCAAACCGACGATGAGCAGGCCAGCGGGGGTACCGGTGACGGTGAGGAAGGCGAGGTTATCGGTGAACAGCCTATCCACGCACCGGAGGGTGAAAGCGGCGAGGGTCCGGGACAGGGTGAAGGCGGCCAGCACGAGATGGAGTCCAACGCCTATGACCTCGGCCGGATCCTCACCGAGCAGTTCGAACTTCCCAACGTCAAAGATAAAGGCAAAAAACGCTCTCTGACCCGCTATACCTATGATCTGACCGACAAACACCGCGGCTTCGGCCAACTGCTGGACAAGAAAGCCACCCTGCGCAAAATTGTCGAAACCAACATCAATCTGGGGAACCTGCCGGATGTCGGCAACATCGACCCGTCGCGCTTTCTGATCTCGCCCAGCGATCTGGTCTACCGGATCCTGTCGCGCGAAAAGGACTATGAGTCCCAGGCCATGGTTTTTTTTCTGCGGGATTATTCCGGTTCCATGGCCGGAAAATCTACGGCCCTGGTCGTGGCCCAGCATGTCATGATTTGCAGCTGGCTGCTGTATCAATACGCCATGCAGGTGGAAACCCGCTTCGTGCTGCATGACACCGAAGCCAAGGAAGTGCCGGATTTTTACACCTACTATAACTCCAAAGTTGCCGGCGGCACCCAGGTGTCATCGGCCTACCGGCTGGTTAACGAGGTGGTTGAAAAAGAGAACCTGGCCCGCGATTACAACATCTATATTTTTCACGGCACCGACGGTGATGATTGGGATACGGACGGTAAAGAGAGTATACCGGAGTTGAAAAAAATGCTGACCTATGCCAACCGGGTGGGGATCACCATCGCCGAGCACACGACCCACTCCACCGGTGGGACCGAGGTTGAAAAGTATGTGAGGAAATCATCCCTGCTGGAGGATAGGCCCAAGCTTCTGCGCATGGATGTTATGCAGGAGGACGCGGATGAAGCCCGGCTGATAGAAGGAATCAAACACTTGATATCTGAATAGCCCACCCGTGCTGAGGACTATTTCAGGATGGAGATGTAATTGAAAATTCGAAGCACGAAATCCGAAATTCGAAACAAATTCTAAATTCGAATGATACAATGTTCAAAACGCCGTCACAAGCGCTAAGGAGCAAAGATGGGGCTTGTTAATAAAAGTGACAACCAATCAGCAGTTTGGAATTTTGGTCATTTGGTATTCGGATTTGTTTCGGATTTCGAGATTCGAATTTCGGATTTTTCAGCTGCATCGGAATGCAACATAAAACCATAGTTATATAAATAAGAAAAGTATCTTAATCCACTATGGAACTAATCAACCAGCATACCAAGAAAATCATGGAAGGGTGCAAAAAAAGAGCCCTCGATGCCGGCCTGAGCTTTCAGGATGAAACGCTGGAATATATCGTTTCCAACCGTGATTTGCTGGAACTCACGCCCAAGGTGATGATCCCTACTCTTTATGATTACTGGGTCCACGATGTGGAGGTCCTGAAGGAAAAGGGCCGGTATGAATTATATCCCAGCAATCCATACGAGACCGTTATCAATACGCGCCCGGCCATCTCCTTTTACAATGACAACAACCCGGACTGGATGAATGTCATGATTTTTTATCACGTCCTGGCGCATATAGATTTTTTCCAGAACAACATGTATTTCCGCCACACCTGGGATTATGACTTCACCGGCCGGGCCCTTTCCGACAAGCGCATGATCTCCAAGCTGCGATCCGAAAAAGGCCGCTGGGTGGATTACATCATCGAATTTTCCCGGGGCATCGACAACCTGGTCGGATATCACGATGAGCTCTCGCGCCTGAATCGCGTACCCAAAACCAAGCAATCCAAGATGTTGGATTTTTACTTCGATGTTTTTCTGCAGTCGATAAAAAAAGTAAAGATCAATAAATATATAAAAGAAATCGAACGCTACAACGAATGCACGCGCGAAAGCCGGGAGTTGGGCGAAAAATCCTTTTTTGCCGAGGTGCTGAAAAAACATCCTGAATTCGACGCGATCTATAAAAAAGCGTTGAAGGAAAAGCCGGATCGCAGGCAGGACCTGGTGGAATATATCCTGGATAACTCCAGCTTTTTGGCCAAGGAAAAAAACAACTGGATAAAACCGGTCGTCGAAGTGGTGCGCAAGACCTCGTTATTTTTCCAGCCGCAGATCCGCACGAAAATAATGAACGAGGGCTGGGCCAGTTACTGGCACGAAAAGCTTTTTTTACAGGATGACCGTATCAATGGTCACGAGGTGGATTTCGCCCGCACCCACGCAGGGGTGACATCCATGCCGAGGGTCGGCTTAAATCCCTACGCGCTGGGAATGCGGTTGTTTTATTACATCGAACAACTCGCCGACAAGGGCAAATACTCAATTGAATTCCGACGGCTTACCGACGCACGCAAACGCAGGCAATTCGATGCCCGCACCGGCGGGGGCAAGGATTTTCTGTTTAAGCTGCGCGACAATTTTAATGATTTTATGTTTATCAACACCTTTGTCGATCAGGATTTTATCAATCAATACAAATTGTTTGTCGCCGGTCGGCGCCTGAACGAGCAAAGGGGTGTCTGGGAATATTATGTCAAAAGCCGCAGTGCCGACAGCTACCGCCAGATGCTGCTGGACACCCTCTATCACCCGCCCTGGATAGAAATTGATCATGAAAAATCAAAAAACAGCGACCTTTACCTGATACACCGGTTTGAAGGCAAGCCCCTTGTAAAAGAATATATTGCCAATACCATGCTGGGCATTGAATATCTGTGGGGGGCCCCGGTCAAGCTTGAAACCAGCGAAGTGGTGCAAGCCCAACCGTCCCAGGCCAGACTCCCCATTCCCGGCCTGACCATGCCACTGGGGGATGAACGCCGGACCCAGGAAATCAAGTGGCAGCGCGTCCGATACACGATGAAAGACCGCAAACTTTCGAAGGAAAACATCTAAATAGAGGCGAGACGAAACTACCGCAGGGGGTAGAATGATCAGGTACAGGGTATAAGGTATAGGGTTTAGGGTTGCGCAGCCGAACCTCCGAACCTTCAACCTTAGGCCTTATAGCGGCTAATTCCAGCAACCGGCGACCGAAGATCCGCTACCATGGCCCCGTAACCGGTAGCCCGAGATAGGAACCCATGACCAAAAAGCAGAAAGCTGAAGCCTCAGACGGAAAGACAAAAATGAAGGGCATCAAAAAATTGATAACGCCTAAGAGAAAAAGGGACGTCGAAGTCCAGGACGACGATCTATCCGTCGCCGGCATTAAAAAGGCGATGGACAACCTGAGCTTGAACATCGGCGAATCCGAGCAGCGCTCTCCCATTGCCTTTGAGGGATTTCTCAATGAACTTGTCGCCAAACCCCAGGTGGTCGTCCGCAATGCCTTTCAGGTCTTCCACGACATGATCAAGGCCTACGTGGGTGAGGGAATCGAAGAATATCCGGATGATCCCGAATCCATTCACTATGTCCTGTATGACTGCAGCAAGTTGTTCGCCGAAGGCACCGACTATCCCTTTTTCGCCGATCGCCTCTTCGCCAACCGCCTGATCAGTCTGGTTGAAGCCTTGAAAAGAGGCGCCCAACAGAACAAAATCTATATTTTCAAGGGGCCGCCCGGCTGCGGTAAAAGTACGTTTTTAAATAATCTATTGATGAAATTCGAAGAATATGCCAACACCGACGCCGGCATGCGCTATGAAACCGTGTGGAGATTTGACCGCAGAATTCTTGAGGAATTCAGGGAGTATGAAACCCATCCGGTGCTTGAAAAGTTGTCTCACCTGCTGGACACATCCCTGGAAAGTCAAAACGAACCGAACTTTGATTCGATGGCGGGTGACTCCCGGCGGAGTTCAGAAGCCCATGCCGCCGCCAATTTTGCTCCTGAGCTGGCGACCAACTACATTGAAGTGCCGTGTCCCAGCCACGACAATCCGATTCTGATGATCCCGAAGCACCATCGCCGGGAATTTTTTGACGACCTCTTTAAAAACGACCAATTCAAGTGGAAACTATCGACGGAAAAGGAATATGACTGGGTTTTCAGGGACAACCCGTGCACCATCTGCAGCTCTTTATACGAAGCCTTGCTGGATCGCCTGCAAAGTCCTCAAAAGGTTTTTGAGATGCTCTATGCGCGGCCTTACCGGTTCAACCGTCGCCTGGGTGAGGGCATCAGCGTCTTTAACCCGGGTGACAAGCCCATGCGCCAAAACGTTATGAGCAACCCGATCCTGCAGCGCCGGATCAACAGCCTGTTGAAGGACAGCAACCGGGTTAAATATATTTTTTCTGAATATGCGAAGACCAATAACGGCATCTATGCCCTGATGGACGTAAAAAGCCACAACACGGAGCGATTGATCGAGCTTCACAACATTATCAGTGAGGGCGTTCACAAGGTCGAAGACATCGAAGAAAATGTAAATTCTCTTCTGCTGGCGGTTATGAACCCGGAGGATGAAAAAAACATTCAAGGATTTCAATCCTTTTTAGACCGGGTGGAGTACATCACCATTCCCTATGTAATGGACCTGGCCACCGAGGTAGAGATTTACCGCAATATATTCGGCAAACACATCGACGAAAGATTTCTGCCCCGGGTGTTGCACAACTTTGCCCGGGTGATCATCTCATCGCGCCTGAACCCTAAATCAGAAGCCATGCTGGAATGGATCGGTGATCCCAATAAATATCGCCTTTATTGTGACGAAAATCTTCAATTGCTCAAAATGGAGATCTATACCGGCTACATACCCAACTGGCTTGACGAGGAAGACCGTAAAAAACTGAATGCCAGGCGGCGACGCAACATCATCGGTGAATCGGAAACAGAGGGGGAGCACGGAATTTCCGGCCGGGATTCCATCAAAATTTTCAATAAGTTTTTCTCGGCCTACGCCAAAGAGGACAAACTGATCAATATGTCCGATCTTTGCAAATTTTTCACCAAGATCAACAAAAGCGTCAAGGATTTAATACCCGGGGGATTTTTGGATTCGCTGCTGCGGATGTATGACTACACCATCCTGCAGGAGGTCAAGGAATCCCTTTACTACTACAATGAAGAACAGATATCCAGGGAAATCCAAAATTACCTGTTTGCGATTAACTTTGAAATTGGCTCGGTTGAAACCTGCACGTATACGGGTGAAAAACTGACCATAACCGAAGAATTCCTGGAGGGGATCGAACGCCGGCTTCTGGGTTCGAAAACAAATCTGGATCAACGCAAGGCCTTTCGCAAAACGTCTCAAAAAGAGTACACCACCAAAACCTTAACCCAGGAAATCATGGTCGAGGGGTTGCCGATTGCGGAAACCAAAATTTTTCAAAGCATGCATGACCGCTATGTATATAATCTGAAAGAAAAAGTGCTGGATCCGTTTCTGGAAAACGATAATTTCAGACGGGCCATAAAAGATTACAACGATGAAGATTTCAAAACCTATGATAAGCGCATTAGAGACGATGTGGGTTACCTGATTAACAATCTGTGCGGAAAATACCGGTATACGGATCAGGGCGCCAAGGAAGTGTGTATGTATGTCATTGACAGCGATCTGGCGAAGAAATTCGCCAATCCGTCCTGAGAAGAATACAGGCATCCCCCAAACTGAGCTTAAACTTAACCAAGCTGCGGAGATCCTGCAATCCCCGCCAGTTAACTGCTAATACCTTGAAGTTGCGACCACCGCTGCCGAATTCATCTGAGCCTTGAGTGAATCACAGTATTCATCAAAGATAAAATACATGCATCGGTTGGCATGCTGCGATTTCTCGTAAAAGCTGCAGTCTGTCTGTTGTTTCTGGCAATCGGCCGTGCAAATGGACATTTCCTCTTGTTTACAAAAATTCGTTACCGGATGAGCCATCGCCTTCACCTCGCGCTGTTAATTTTTCACCTCCGAATCCTTATCTGAATTTCCCCCCTGTTTATATTATCGGCCGGCTTGACGATTACTTGACAGGAATTGTCATAAAAAAGCGCGGCTTACCCATCAGCATGTTCCCATGTGACGGCCTGTTTTGCCATCCCGTTCTGGGGCTGTCACGACAAAAGACGGTGCCTCTGGAACTATTATAATTATACCCTTTTCCATATTAATATTTCGAGAAAAGGATTGGGGCATAAGTGGTTGTAGAAAAAAACGCTGGTATAACAAAACGTCTTTTTACAACCACTATATAGCATTAAATGTGCCAAACTCGGCGGGGGTAATAAGTAGTTTGATTTTAACTAGATGCAGGATTCCGTGATAAGAAGTGTCTAGTCATTTTAACTGCAATCGGTCAAAATGCGTCAAAAGCTTGGCAAAAAAGGGCAGGGATGCCGTGGAGGGGAGAGACGACCGAACCCTTGTGCGGGTGGGTGATCTGCGATAGGGTAGTTGCTGTCATATTCATAATTATGCTATAAGGTTCAGCTAAATTTATGGGTTGACCCGGTTGAACCCCGAGCATATCTGCTTATCTTAGTTTAGGCCGGTTTTGGTCGGGGAAAGCGGTTCCACAACCGCAACCCGACCTGAAATTCGATATCAAATTCAAGAAAGACGGATCGGATGCTTAAATCAAAAGAAATCTGGCTGGAGGACAGGGATCGGAAAGAGCAGCTGGCAGCGTCCGCCAGCGGTGCCAAGCCCACCTACTTCGGCTATGAACGCATCGACCGGGATCAAAAAACGGATCGGGTGATAGCGCATTTTAATTCGGTGGCGCGGCACTATGATTTTATGAATTCCCTGCTGAGCTTCGGCATTCATCATCTCTGGAAGCGCGTGGCCGTTAAAATGATGAACCTGGCGCCCGGGGATCGCATATTGGATGTCTGCGGCGGCACGGCTGATTTAGCCATACTGGCTGCCAGAGATGTCGGGCCGGCCGGCAACGTCATTGTCTACGATATTAATCGCGCCATGATTCAGGCCGGTCTGCACAAGGTCGCCAACAAAGGGTTCGCCTCCCGTATCGGATATGTGCAGGGCAACGCCGAAACTGTCAGTTTCCCCGACAACCACTTTGATGCCACCATGGTCGGTTTCGGGATCCGCAATGTCACCAATATGCCCCGGGGGTTTGAAGAAATGTACCGGGTCCTGAAACCGGGGGGGAAAATGATGTGCCTGGAGTTCTCCAGGCCGACCTTTGCACCATTCCGGTGGCTGTATGATATTTACTCTTTTTATATCATGCCCTTTTTAGGAGAGCTGATTGCCGGCTCCCGCCAGGCCTATACCCATCTGCCGGAATCCATTCGCATGTTTCCGCTGCCCGATGAATTGTCCGACCTGCTGACCCAAATCGGATTCTCCCGGGTTACCTACCGCAACCTCACCAACGGAATAGCCGTTATCCATTTAGCCATCAAATAATTGGGAAATCAGCGGCATGAAACTTAACAGGGTAGAACGCCTCGTCGTCAACAACCCGCTGCGGCGTGCCAGTCAGTATCTGGAGGCACAGTGGTTCTATAGAAAGATGCCACTGACCGCCGGCGCTAAGGTTCTTGAAATCGGGTGCGGTCGAGGGGCCGGGGCGCAGCTGATTAAGGCTAAATTCAAACCGAAACTGTTTTTCCTCGTCGATCTGGACATGCAGATGATCCGCCACGCAAGGGATTATCTTGGGGCAGATAAAAAGGGGAATACAGGCTATTGCAACGCCAGCGCCACCTTTTTACCGTTTCATAACGGCTCTTTTGATGCGATCTTTGGTTTCGGGTTCTTGCATCACGTTCTCGAGTGGCAAAACAGTTTAAAGGAAATCGCTCGGGTATTGCGTCCCGGTGGCATCTATTACATGCTGGAGCTTTATCCGGCTTTGTACCAGAATTTTATAACCGGCCGCCTTCTCGTACATCCCACCCGTAACCGCTTTAACGGTCCGGATCTGAAAAAAGGGCTGCAGGATGAAGGCCTGGACCTTACCCACACCCGTGAAATAAAACATATGGGCATCCTGGGAATCGGGATAAAGAATTGAGTATAGTTTTGCGGCGTTTCAAGAATCAACGAATTGCGGGTTGCATCCTATGTGGATTGCATGGCAGGTTGCGCGTTGCGTGTTGCGTGTTACGCGCATGGTGAGCAGTGTATGGTCGAACAATCGGATATATCAAAAAATTTTGAAACGTTGCTTTTAAGCTTAAATTGCTGAATTCCTAATCCACAATTGAAACCCCGCACCAAACAACTCGCAACCCGCAACCCCTGAGGCGCAACTCGATCATTCATTCTCTATCGGGAACGTCATCGCCGCCCCATTCCAGCCGATGATGGTTATAAAAACCGATAGGGACAGAACCAGTACCAGGTAAATGAGCCCGGGCCCCTTCAGCGAATCCATGATATCCGGCACCATCACCCGCCAGATGAAAATGATGACGGCAACGGTCAGCATGAGCAGAGAGAGGGGGATTTTAATCTTTACCGGCTTTAACATTTTGGCCATATAATTCAGCCACCAGGTGTAGAAGCCGGTGGCAACGGCCACAAAGGTAAATAGAATGCCGCCTGCAAGGCAGTGAAAGGCGGTGGTTTCAAATGCTTTAACGCCGGTGATCAAATACAGCAGGTTAAACACCGTGGTCGACAGCATAAATACGATCGGGAAATGAACCGTCATCGGATGCGGGTGGCGCCTGAAAAAGGGAAAGCGAGCAATCAGCCAGTCGATGGGCTTGGGAATTTCACGCTCATCCGCAACCTTTTTCAATACGCCCACCTGGGGATAACGCGCCAATACATCTTTTTCGTGGGGCGCTGCTTTGATATCGGTGGTCAAGTCTTGGCCGGCATGATGGCGTTTCATATGGATGCCGTTGCGCCACAGTTTGCTTTCGCTCACATCATAAACTTTACCCTCATAGGCGACATAAAAGGGCTTGCCGTCGGCCCCATTGTAACCGGCAAGCTCATCTGGCGTATACTCTTTCATCATTTCCCCCTAAACGCTTTAATATTCAGAAGACCACCCGGATCAAAACAATAACGAGCAATGCCGGAGGATAATAGCTCGCTTTATTAAACAGCGTCATGGCATCGGAAGCCTTGCGCGTACGAAAAAGCTTCACGGCCGGCAGCAACAGCAGATAACATCCAGTGACAAATGATATAATGACATAGATAATTACAAAATCAACCTGAGAAAAATAGAAAATAACGACATTCAGGCTTAACGCCATGACAAGCGACACCATTACGATGTGGCGCGCAACATGAAGACCGAAACAGACGGGTATGGTTTGGGCTTTAAACTGCTTGTCCTCGTCGATATCCACCCAGTCATTGGGGATGTTCTGACCGCCGATCTCCCAGAAGAACAGCAGCAGGAACAAAATTATCAGATAGCCGGCGGAGGGACTGGCGTCCACTGCAAATACGGCCGCAATGGCACCGGAGGTTTTCACCGCACCACTGACAACGGTGCGGTAGGGACTGACCCGCCACAACAGACAGTAAACAGCTTCCAGCGAACAGCCGGCCAGAAATATGAGAACACAAACCGGGTTCAGGATGTAGGCACCGATCAAAGCCACCAGTCCCCAGGCCAGTGACCATGCCAGACCCTGCCTGAAACTCAACAACCCCTGCGCCATGGGGTGTCGCACGATCAAACTGTCCAGATCGCTCTGGGCGCTGGAAAAACCGCTCGTGGCCGCCTTTTCTTTATCGGCCCCGTAGTCAATTACATCGTTTAATGCGTATACGGCGGTGTAGCCGGCAAAGGTCGTGATGAGACCGACTAGCATGACGTGGATAGGAGGGAAATGGCCCAGCCACAGCAAGGCGCCAAAAGCCGGCGTACACATGTCCAGCAGGCCATGCGGTGTTCGGGAGAGTGCAAAATAAAGTTTTAAGCACCACAGCCCGGTGAAGCGATTATCCATTGATGTTTCGGGCACCTGGATCACCCTGTTGCAGGACAATATGGCATCTGCGGCCATCCCCCACTACCAAACGGGGCAGCCCCTTGCGATATGCGATCTTAAAATTTACGGTTCTTGGGTGCAAGAACCAGCCGCAGCTGGAACATATGCGCCCGCCGCCACAATTTGCGAAGAGAGATGTTTACCATGCAACCAATATTTGCGTCAAGGAGTTATCAGAACCGTTGATGGCATCGCGAAGCTTAGGAAAGACAGAAAAACAAAGCCCCGCCAGGGCGGGGCTCGTCGCTATGAATGAAACGATATGATCAAAACGGACCGGACCGTGAGCTCAGCGCTTTTCAAACGCAGCGCTGCCGGCTGTCTTTATTCCTGTATCCGGCACTCCTTATCCCACTCCGGGCAGGCCGTTTTCATTTCCGAGGTATATTTTTCCATGCATTCGCCGCATTCCATATCGAAATTGGGGACATGCCCGTAGCGTTCTTTCATTTCGTCTTCAGATAGCACCTGGGATCTGCTGCAACCGCATTGGGGACAAGCGGTTTGAACCGTATAACGTTTTTTGGCCATACCATACCTCCGTATTCGTTTTTTTCTGTCGGAAGAATATATAGCCAATTTGGCCCAAAAAGTAAACCGCACCCTCTCAAAAAATTGTCGATGCCGGTTTACCAGTGGCTCACTTCGCCTTGTCCCCCAGCAAATGCCTGACGGTTGCAGCCATCATATCCCGCCACACCCTTTCACCGGTGGAAGATGCATCCAGAATATGATGGTGAAAAGTTCCGTCTGTCATCTCCTCTTCTTTTTGGACGATGTAAAATTGCCATTGATCCAGGTTGTATTCTGCCACCAGATCTTTTAAACCGCGCAACGGTATGAATTCATCCCGTTCATCGATAAATAGCAGGGTCGGCAGGTTTAGTTTGGCGCCGGCCTTTTCTTCAAAGTGGTCGAAGGCGTCGAACAGGGCGTTGTAGGCGGCTACCGGAGTCCCGCTTTTATTGGCAAGATAGGCGTCATCTGCCATGCTGGGGATGACCAACCGGGGAAACGGCGAAAGGATTCTCTCCAGATAGATGGCGGGGCGTAAAGATATCGCCGGCGCCAGCAACACGATTCTGTCAAAATAAACATCCGGGTTGGAAATCAGCAGGTCCAGTCCGATCAGACCGCCGATGGAAAAGGCGGCAAGGAAAACAGGGACCTGGCGCTGCCGCGCTCTTTTCTGCACCTGCAGGTAGGCCAGGTAGGCTTCATTGAGCCACAGCGTATAGGATACGGTTTTGAAGGTCTCCAATCTTGCCGCGGCGGCATCCATGTCATCCCGGTGCTCATAGTTGGCGCCGTGTCCGCGCAGTGAGAGGCTCAGAACGTCGATTCCGGAGCCGTTCAGGTGATTGATGATCGGCCCCATCCGGTCCGGATGCAGGTTAAGGCCATGAATGACCAGGGCAACCCCCCGCAGTGCTGCGGGTTTTTGACTGTTGAACCATCGAATGGCCAAGTTGTCTCGTTGATCCTCCTCAAGAACATCATCGGCAGCCGGTGAAACGGCCGATGGCTCGGTCGGTTTTATGGCCGCCGTCTCGTCCACCGGCGCCACACCGCCAACGGCCGTGAAGATTCCTAAAAGTAGAGAGCAGGCAACTAGTATGAAAGCCAATATTATTCGTATCATGCACTCCCTTTGACTTAGTTAGTTTTAGGAATTTTCAGTTAAATAGTTGATTAGTTGAATAGTTAAATAGTTTGAAGGATCTGGCCATTTGAATATCTGACATAGTTCTCCGAATCCTCGGATAGTCAAACGATTTTATCCTTTAAACTTATCAACTTATCAACTATTTAACTATTCAACTAAGTCGGCCCCCGGGCCGACTTTCACTATCATTTTACCAATATTTTCACCTTTGAAAAGACCAAGGAAGGCCTCCGGCGCGTTTTCTATACCATCGACAATGGTTTCTTGCCACTTAATTTTGCCCTCCCCAATCCACTTGCCCATATCGGCAGCAAATGCATTTAATTTGTCGAAGTGATCCGAGACAATAAAGCCCTTCATCGTCAGCTTTTTTTGGATAATAAACCGCAGGCGGACGGGTCCCGGCGGCGGCATGACATCGTTGTACATGGAGATCATGCCGCACATCACGATGCGGCCGAAAGGATTGATGTGCTCGAGGGCCGCCTCGAGATGCACGCCCCCGACGTTTTCAAAATAAACATCGATCCCTTTCGGGAAGTGCCGGCCGACTTCGACAATGACGTCATCAGCTGTCTTGTAGTTAAAGGCTGCATCGATCCCGGCTTCTTGCGTCAGCCAGGCGACCTTTTCGTCCGAGCCCGCACTTCCGACCACATAGCAGCCCTTGAGCTTGGCGATCTGGCATACAATCGATCCCACCGCCCCGGCCGCAGCGGAAACAAAAACGGTTTGCCCTTCCTTAAGCGCTCCTATGTGGAGCAGCCCGACGTAAGCTGTCATCCCCGTGAGCCCTAACACGCCCAGATAGGCCTGAAGGGGCGCCAATTCAGGATCCACCTTGTTCAACCCTCCGCCCGCGGAGACAAAGTATTCGCGCCAGCCCAGCATGCCCAGGACATAATCACCGACGTTAAATTCGCTGTTTTTTGATTCGACCACT
>JAFDCJ010000109.1 GCA_019312835.1 Deltaproteobacteria bacterium | reverse complement strand
CGGTTGGCTGAAATCGTTTCCGGCAATGATTTTACGCCGATTAGCGCCGAACGGGCCGCCATGGAATCCCGTATCGCATATTGCTTCGAGGTCGACGGCAGCTGTCCGTGTGATGAGGATATTTGCCTATTGTAGGCTAAAGAGCATCTTTATTATGGACAGCTATTAATATACGGATTCTTATTCAGGCAGCTTAAAATCCGAAATTCGAATATCGAAGTCCGAAAAAATTTCTAATGTCTAAATCCCAATGACAAAAACGGAAAATCTGCTTATATAGAATGCCCGCTTTTGTCTAGATCATTGAAACATTGGAATTTCGCATTTGTTTCGGATTTCGAAATTCGTGTTTCGAATTTTAGAGTTGAAATCAATTTTAACAGCAGATAATTGTAGATAAAATGGTATAATTTTGTAACCGGCTAAAAAAATGAATGACGAGTATTTTATGGGCAGCGCCCTGGAACTGGCTAAGGACGCCTTGGAAAAAGGCGAGTTCCCGGTCGGGTGTGTGATGGTTTACCGGGAAAAGGTCCTGGTGACCGGTGCCCGCATGGGTACAACAGCCGGCGATGGAAGAAATGAGCTCGACCATGCCGAGATGGTGGCACTGCGACGGTTGATTGATCTCGAGGAGCCCGTCAACCATGAGGAGATAACCGTTTTCTGCACCATGGAACCGTGCCTGATGTGCTACGCTGCCCTGATGCTTGCCGGTGTCGGCAAGATCGTTTACGCTTATGAAGATGTCATGGGCGGCGGCAGCGCCGTGGAGCGGTCCCGCTTGAAACCGCTCTACAAAAGCAGCCCGATCAAAGTGGTGCCGGGCGTCCTGCGAACCGAAAGCCTCAATTTATTTCAGGCCTATTTTTCCAATCCGACCAACCGCTACTGGGAAAACAGCCTGCTGGCTGAATACACGCTGGCTCAGTAAGGTTCAGGGTTTTAGGTTCTGGGTTCAAAGGTTTCAGAAGTTCCGGAGTTCGGATTAACCCTGAACGGCAAACCCAGAACCCTGAACCTTCAAACCCAAGAGCTTTGGTTCTTGAGTTCGTGGCGATGGATTGACAGAATTAGGATTATGCCTAATTTTATCGCCTATATTATAAATTTCTCTTGCATTTTTCTCTTGCATTTCTTAATTTTGTTGTATATTCAACGCGATGTAATCTTAATCAGAGGAAGCTTCAATCGCCTGCAGCAAATGATTGCAAGCCCTCGATCGGTTTGCCGCAGGTGCAAACCAAAGCCATAATAGACAGACCAGGAGGTAAGACATAGCCGCACCAAGACGACCGCATCGACCAATTCGTACGGACAGGGTTAACATCAACAGAAATATAAGGGCCAGAGAAGTAAGGGTGATAGACCCTGATGGAAACCAGATCGGTATTATTCCTACGGGAGAGGCGCTTGACCAGGCAGCTGAATTCGGTCTTGACCTGGTGGAAGTTTCACCCAATGCAAACCCGCCCGTTTGCAAGATTATGGATTACGGTCGCTATCGCTACGAGCAGACCAAAAAAAAGCAGGACGCCAAAAAGAAACAAAGCACGTTCCAGATAAAAGAGATTAAAGTTCGCCCCAAAACTGGTGAGCATGATCTGCAGGTCAAAATTGGACACATAAAAAAGTTTATCGGTCGCCGGGATAAAGTCAAGGTCACCGTCATTTTCAGAGGACGGGAAATCACGCTGTCCAAGCTGGGCATGACGGTGTTAGAAAAAATAGTCGAAGAAACCGAGGAAATAGCAATCGTCGAGCAAGCCCCCAAATTTGAAGGCCGCACCCTGGCGATGATCCTGGGACCAAAATAATCTGATTATCATAACAGACCCCAATTTTAAGCGATATCCTCCGTTTCAGGATTAGCTTACAGAATGATAGGACACCGACCAAGTAACTAACTACAGTTTGGATAATGACGGTGGCGTGGGCCGGTCTTCGAAAGCTCACGCCATCTATTTTTAATTATTTTAAAAAAAATTAATTTATTGCCGGCTTCGATATCCAGGCCGTCTGAATGTTTAAGCTGGCAAGTGAAGGAGAGGACCCATGCCGAAAATTAAAACCAATCGTGCTGCCGCCAAACGGTTTAAAAGAACCGGAACCGGAAAATTTGTCTTCAGCAAATCACACGCCAATCATATCCTGACCAAGAAGACGACCAAACGGAAACGTTCGCTGCGGCAGCCCAATATCATTGCCAAATCCGACCGCCGCGAGATCCGGTTGCTGCTGCCCAACGGCTAAACCGCTAACGGTGGATTGGCTTATTAATAATTTGGGACAACAAACTAAAAATTAGCGTTATTTGTTATTGGTTATTCGTTATTAGAACTGGATGATTTATCCATTAGATTATCCTTGGGTCGATACAAAATAAAAATGGCCTAAATCCTTCTTAATCCATTAACGATTAACCAATAACGAATAACTTCGACCAAAGGGAGATTAGATATGAGAGTTAAACGAGGATTCAAGGCCCGCAGACGTCGCAACAAGATTTTGAAATTGGCCAAAGGTTTTCGCGGCGGCCGGGGCAAGCTGTTTCGGACAGCGGCAGATGCTGTTGACAAGGCCCTGATGTATTCTTATCGCGACAGGCGCGCGCGCAAACGCGATTTCCGGCGGCTGTGGATCACACGGATTAACGCTGCCGCCCGACTCAATAACATGCCTTACAGCAAATTTATTCGGGGGCTGAAACTTGCCGGAGTTGAACTGGACCGCAAGGTTCTCGCCGAGTTGGCAATTTCAGATCCGGCCGGATTTGCCAAAATTGCGAACCTGGCAGCGAAACAAGTGTAGAAATGATTAATGAATAATGACAAATGAATAATGGTGGATGTCGCTACGCTCCACTTTTTTTATCATAAAATCGATAGAATTCATTCATTAGTCATTAGACATCAGACATTTGACATTTGTCATTTCAAGAGTGGTGACGTGCAAAACGAGCTAGATAAAATACACCAGCAGGCACTGGAAGCATTAGCGGGCGCTGAGACCGACCGCGAAATAGAGGACCTGGCGATACGCTATCTGGGCCGCAAGGGGATTTTAACCCAGTTTCTGCGAAATATTTCCCAACTGCCGACCGAGGAGAGACCGGCCGCCGGTAAAAAGGCCAACGCAGTCAAAACTGCCCTGGATAGCGCTTTTAAGCTTGCGGCCGAAAAGCTCGCATCATCAGGCGCTGCCGCAGACGCAAAAATTGATGTCTCTCTGCCGGGCAGAGTGCCCGCCCAGGGTACGTTGCATCCGATTACCCAGGTCAACCAGGAAATTTGCGACATTTTCTTAAGCCTGGGATTCGATATCGGGGAAGGGCCGGAGGTCGAGTCGGATTGGTATAATTTTGAAGCGCTTAATTTCCCCAAGAACCATCCGGCCAGGGACATGCAGGACACATTCTTTGTCAGCGACGATGTTGTATTGAGAACGCACACCTCGCCGCTCCAAATTCGCACCATGGAGAAACAGCCGCCGCCGGTAAGGATCGTCACGCCGGGAAAGGTGTACCGGTGCGATTCCGACCTGACCCATACCCCCATGTTTCACCAGGTGGAAGGTTTGCTGGTAGATGAAAACATTTCCTTTGGAGACCTTAAGGGGATTCTCACCACTTTTGTCCACCAGATGTTTGATGAGCAGACGAGTCTGCGTTTTCGACCCAGCTTTTTCCCGTTTACCGAACCCAGTGCGGAGGTCGATATCCTGTGCGTCATCTGCCGGGGCGAAGGTTGCCGAGTTTGCTCGCATACCGGATGGCTCGAAATTCTCGGTTCCGGAATGGTTCACCCTGCCCTTTATGAGAATGTGGGCTATGAAGCCGACCGCTACACCGGTTTTGCATTCGGAATGGGGGTGGAAAGAATCGCCATGTTAAAATACGGCATAGATGATATCCGCCGCTTCTTTGAAAATGATGTGAGGTTCCTTTCTCAGTTTTAAGGGCTTGCCATAATTCAGAGCAGAACAACAGTCAAAATCACTTTCGTATCGGGTATTGAGTGTTTTGTGTTTGACAGTGGTCACGAGTTATGCGCCCATTGCATCTTTGCCAAACACCAAATACAAAACACTAAACAACACGACGAATTGGGTATACATACGGTTTTATTTCGAAAACTTCAATCAACCCTGTAACTTAATTATCAAACACCATGAAAGTAAGTGTCAGTTGGCTCAAAGACTACATCGACATCCAGATGGATGCCGTCGCTCTGGCGGATGCACTGACCATGGCGGGACTGGAAGTGGAATCGGTTTCAGATCGCTATGCTTACCTGCAATCAGTGTTCGTCGGCCGCATTGCGGAAGTGAAGCCCCATCCGAACGCCGACAAGTTAACCGTCTGTCGGGTCGAAACCGGCGATGACAGTCGCACGGTGGTATGTGGAGCGCCCAATGTCTCCGAGGGGATGCTGGCACCCCTGGCGGTGCCCGGAACGGTATTTCCCGACGGAAGCCAGCTGGAAAAAAGCGTGATCAGGGGTGAAAAATCAAACGGTATGCTCTGCAGCGATCTGGAACTGGGGCTGGGAAACGACGGCAGCGCTATCATGGAGCTGGATCCGTCGCTGAAAGCGGGAGATCGCCTCGCCGACGCCCTTGATCTGACAGACACGGTATTTGAATTTGATTTGACACCCAACCGGCCGGACTGCCTCAGTGTAATCGGCATTGCGCGTGAAATTGCAGCCATCCAGAAAACCCCCCTCAAATATCCCGATTACAGCCTGAATGATAAGAACAATGCCATCGCCGGCTTGACTTCGGTTAAAATCGAAGCCCCCGACCACTGTCCGCGATATTCAGCCAGACTGGTGGAAAACATTGAAGTAAAACCGTCGCCTTTCTGGATGCAGGACCGCCTGCTGTCGGTTGGGCTGCGGCCGATCAATAATCTCGTGGACATCACCAACTACGTCATGATGGAAACCGGCCAGCCCCTGCACGCTTTTGATTTTGATCAATTGGCCCAAAACCGGATTGTCGTAAAAACAGCCCGCGATGGCGACAGGTTCGTCACCCTGGATGACAAAGAGCGTCGACTCAACTCCCAGATGCTGATGATATGTGACGGCGAGAAACAGGTTGCCGTAGGCGGTGTGATGGGTGGATTGAACTCGGAAATTGAAGAAACAACCCGGCGGGTGTTGATCGAGGGCGCCTATTTTAATCCGATCAGCATACGCAAAACCGCCAAAACCTTGGGGTTGAGCACGGACGCCTCCCATCGTTTTGAACGCGGAGTGGACCCGGAGGGCACCGTCCGGGCCGTCAACCGCGCCGCCAAACTCATGGTGGAGTTTGGCGGCGGCATCCTCATCGAGGGGCTCATCGACGAGTATCCGCAACCCCAGAAGGTCAACCGTGTCAGCTTGAGCACCGCGCGTACGCGCAGGCTTTTGGGCATCCATCCCGATGCCGCCGAGATTCAAAAGCTGCTTGAATCCATTGAATTTAACGTCGTAAAAATCACTCCCGGACCCGACAACCAGATCCTGGAGATCGTGCCGCCATCGTTTCGGGTGGATATTTCACGACCGGAGGACTTAATGGAAGAAGTCGCCCGCCTGTCGGGCTATGATAATGTACCGACGACCTTTCCGGCGATGCCGGCCGAAGCCCGACCGCCTGAACCCGGGCTTCAACTCAGAAAACGTCTGAAAGAGTTGATGACCGGCTTCGGATTTACCGAAGCGATCACTTACAGCTTTGTGGCTGAAGCGTCATGCGATCACCTGCGCTTTAAAGCCGAAGATCCCCGGCGGAACCTGATTCATATCCTAAACCCGCTATCGGAAGATCAGGCTGTCATGCGGACATCCCTGGCCACCGGGCTGATTCAAACCGCTGTTTACAATATCGCCCAGCAAGTCAAAAATTTGAAACTATTCGAAATCGGTAAATTATTTTTGAAAACGGATTCCCAGCAGCTACCCTGGGAGCCGGAATTTCTGGCCGCGCTGTGGACGGGCGCGCGCCATGACGCCTCGTGGCACGGCCGCGAAATCCCGTGTGATTTTTACGACATCAAAGGCATCGCCGAAGGTCTTCTCGATGCGCTGAAAATCGATCGGGTCCAGTTTACCGCCATGCCCGATAGCGATTGCGACTACACCCGACCCGGTTATACGGCCCAAATTTTAGTCGCCGGCACACCGATCGGCCGGGTGGGAGAAATCGATCCCCGGGTTCGGGAGGTCTTCGATTTAAAACAACCGGCCTTTATTTTTGAGCTCGATCTGGACAAAGCCAGGGCCTCGATGGCGCCTGCCGTAAAATCAAGGCCGCTTCCCAGATTCCCGGCGATTTACCGGGACATTACCATTATTGTCGACCGAAGGATCGAAACCCAGACGGTGCTGGCGGCGGTTGCGGATTTCCGCGAGGATCTGGTGGAAAACCTGCACCTGTTTGATGTTTTTGAAGGAGACCCCATTGCCGCCGGCAAAAAAAGCGTGTCGTTTCGGGTCACCTACCGATCGTCGGCCAAGACCCTTGAAGATGACGACGTCAATGATCTGCATAAATCGATGACAGCCAGACTGTTAACAAAATTCGATGCAACGCTGCCGGCTTGAGACCGGCTTAAAAATACATGATAAGTTTCGAGTGACTTTGACGTTACCCTGACAGCACGGAGGGCGAAGGGTTGAAAATGCAAAGCAAAAGACCTTATCAGACGAAAATTCCGGACAAGCTTTATTTTAAAATCGGCGAGGTCAGCAAAATTGCCGGGCTCCCGAGCCATGTTTTAAGATTTTGGGAATCAGAATTTAAAAGAATAAAGCCCCGTCGAACCGCTTCGGGGCAACGCTCTTATACCCAAAAAGATGTGGCCCTGATCCTGGAGATCAAGCACCTGCTCCATGAAAAAAAGTTTACCATTGACGGCGCTCGAAAATATTTGAGCTCCAGGGCCCGGACGAAATTGGACGACAGGGATTTTCTGGAAGACCTGAAAGCGGAATTGACAAGTATCAGGGATTTGCTCAACAACAATTAGTTTAATGAAAGCTATTGACAATTAAGAGAATTTGTCTTAAATAAATTAATCTTAGGCGTTAGGCGAGCGAGACCTTTGAATTTGGATAACAGGTGGGTCGCAAAGGTCACCAAGCAAGACTTTTGCAAAGAAACTTTTTGCAAGGTTTTCAGAATAGGCCCTTGCAAAATGTTCATTTTCGTTGAAGTTCAAGGAAGGGCCAAATTTTAGCCGCAGACATACATTGAGTATTGCGAGGATTAAAATTTGACCCTGACGCTGAAATTGAGCGAAAAGGGACTTTTTGCAAGGGTCTATGAGCGGGCATAGCTCAGTTGGTAGAGTACAAGCTTCCCAAGCTTGGTGTCGCGAGTTCGAATCTCGTTGCCCGCTCCAACTCAAGCTCGCTGTTTCAGCTGGGGTTGTTGGCTTGGAGTGGCTCCGTTTCCGTAATGTGGGATGAACTTAACTTTTTCCTTATGGCTATTGGTATGAACAGATAAATTTTCTCGCTGTACATCAAAAGGTCAACCTGAAACATGAGGAAACGGGCTATAGCCCGTTTTTGTTTTTTTAAGAGCCACCGTTGGGAACCAAAAGAAAACATAAAAAAAGAGCCGGGCAGCCGGCTCGTAGCTCTAAACCTGTGAACGAAAAAAAGGTCGCTGCACAGGTCAGCACGCTGGCCGAGCCGCTGTGCGCCGCCGAGGGCTTTGAACTGGTTCACGTGGAGTTCCAACGGGAAGCAAGCGGCAGGATTTTAAGGTTGTATATTGACAAGCCCGGCGGCATCAATCTGGACGATTGTGTGGGTGTCAGCCGTCAAATTGGAGATATTCTGGATGTCAATCTAGAAGAATTGGGGCCGTACAGTCTTGAAGTCACGTCACCGGGGCCGAGACGGCCGTTGGCGAAACATCAAGATTTTGACAAATTCAAGGGCCACCGTGCCAAAATAACGACGCGTCGAGCGCTTAACGGACAAAAAAACTTTACCGGAATCCTTTTGGGAATATCCGGTGAGCAGGTCAACCTGCAAATCGGCGAAGAAAACATCCTGATACCGTATCAGGATATTTCGAAAGCACGACTTTCAGAATAAATGGAGATCTCTGATGTTTATCTCAGACATAAAACGGGTTGTTGAACAGGTAAGCCGCGATAAAGGCATCGATCGCGAAGTGCTGATCAGGGCGTTGGAAGAAGCCTTGCGTTCTGCTGCCAGGAAAAAATTCGGCAACAAGCTGGATATCGAGGTCCAATATAATGACGAAACTGGTGAGATCGAAGTCTTCCAGTTCAAAGACGTTGCCGAAGTCGTCACCGAACCGGCCTACGAAATCAGTCTCGAGGAGGGCCGCAAACTGGATCCCGAATGCGAGGTTGGCGATAGCCTGGGCACTAAAATGGATGCCACCACGTTTGGCCGCATCGCCGCCCAATCGGCCAAACAGGTCATCATCCAGAAAATGAAAGATGCCGAGAAAGACGCTGTCTACGCCAATTTTATCGACCGCAAAGGTGAGATCATCAACGGCATCGTTCAGCGAATTGACCGGGGCGACATTATTGTAAACCTGGGACAAACCGATGGAATCGTGCCGGTTCGCGAGCAGGTTCCGAGGGAATCCTACCGCCGGGGTGACCGGATACGCGCTTATATACTGGACGTGCTCCATGAATCACGCGGTCCGCAGGTGGTGCTTTCCAGAACGCATCCCAACTTTTTAATTGATCTTTTCCGAACCGAGGTGCCGGAGATCGGCGAAGGCATCGTCACCATTATGGGGGCTTCCCGCGAACCCGGTGTAAGGGCCAAGATTGCCGTGGCCTCCAATAATTCAGACATCGATCCAGTCGGTGCCTGCGTCGGAATGAAGGGCAGCCGCGTGCAAAACGTGGTTCAGGAGCTTCGGGGTGAAAAGATCGACATCATCCCATGGCATATGGACCCGGCCAAGTTCGTATGCAATGCCCTGGCGCCGGCTGAAATATCGCGGGTGATTATCGACGAAAGCAACAATTTGATGGAAGTCATCGTCCCGGATGAATTCCTATCCATCGCCATTGGCAAAAAGGGACAGAACGTCAGGTTGGCATCCAAACTGACCAACTGGCATTTGGATGTCAAAAGCGAAACCCGCTATAACGAGGCCATGCAAACCGGCTATGACTCGCTCGTGGCGCTGCCCGGGGTTGGAATCAGTTTGGCCGACGCGTTGTATGAAAGTGGCTTTTATTCGGCCGAGGAAATCAGAGAGGCCAGCGTCGAAGATTTGGTTCAAATTCGAGGAATCGGAGATGAGAAGGCTGCCAAACTCTTGGAAGCCGCCCAAAATGCGGCGCTGGAGGCTGCCGAAGCGCAGCAAGCCGCCGAAAATGAGCGCGGTGATGCTGATAACGAAACTGAAACCGCCGAAAATGAGCGCGGTGATGCCGATAACGAAACTGAAACCGCCGAAGATGAGCGCGGTGATGCCGAAAACGAAGCTGAAGCCGTCGATGCGGACGGTACGCCGCAGCCATCGGAACCATCCGATGAACATGAACCGGAACCATCTGAAGAGGGTGAATCGGAAGAAAAAAATGATTGAAAATTTTCAATCGCCAAATCCGATGAGTCCGGATCAGGCACTAGGGGGACGTAATGGCAAAAATTAGGGTTTACGAACTCGCCCGAGAACTTAATATGACAAACAAAATGCTGCTCAGCAGGCTGGGTGATCTGGATATCTCTGTCAAGAGCCATATGAGTTCTCTGGATGATGAAACCATTGCCAGGATAAAGACGATGATTTTCGGTAAGAAGGAAGAAACTGTTGAGGAAACGCGCATAAAACCGACCGTTATTCGTCGACGTCGCAAAAAGGTGCAAGTCAAAGTCGCACCTGAACCTCCGGCAGTGTCTGATGATGTGTCCGCCCTTGAAAAGCCTGCGGAAGAAGTCGCCGATGAAATAGAGGCCGCCAAAAAGGAAGCGGCCCCGGAAGCCGCCGAGGAGACGCCCGCAGAAGAGGCAGCGCCGGTTGAAACAACACCGTCTGCAGAAAATCCCGTCGAGCCGGAAGCCGAGGCCGCAGCCGAAGCGGCCAAACCGGTGGACCTGAAGGAAAAGAAGCTCAAAAAAACGGCTAAAAAGGTCAAGAAGGAAGAAGCGGCCAAAATTATCCAACTGCCGGTCAGGCCGGTGGAACCCCCGGCTAAGAAAAAAGCCGCCCCGGGCGGTAAAGCCAAAATTGAGGAACTTCCTTCCCCCGGACCTGCCGCCGATGCAGGACCCGCTGCCGTGGTTGAAGATCTGACGGCCAAGGACGGCAAGAAAAAGAAATGGAAGAAAAAGGGCGAGGAGGGTGATCGTCAAAAACGGTTTTTAAAAAAGAAAATCTCGTTTCGCAGAAAATCGGTGGTGGAAGGCCAGGACTTGTATGATGTCGGTTACAAGGGGCGCAAACCCCGTAAAGGGGCCAAAGCCAAAGCCGCTGCTCCCTCCCAAAAAACCCAGATCACGACGGCCAAAGCCATCAAACGCCGCATTAAGGTCGATGAGGCAATTATTATTTCCGATCTGGCCAAGCGGATGGGCATAAAAGCCAGCGAGATGATAAAAATCCTTATGGGCATGGGCGTGATGGCCACCGTTAATCAAAGCATCGACTTTGACACAGCGGTCTTGGTGGCGTCCGAGTTCGAATACGAAGTGGAGCACGCTGCCTTTGAAGAGGAAACGATCTTAAAGCAGGAGGCCGATGATCCCAAAAAATTGCAGGAACGGCCGCCGGTGGTTACCATCATGGGCCATGTCGACCACGGTAAGACCTCCCTACTGGATGTTATCCGTAAAACCCGGATCACCGAAAACGAGGCCGGTGGAATTACCCAACACATCGGCGCCTATCATGTCGCCACAGAAAGAGGCCAAATCGCCTTTTTGGACACCCCCGGCCATGAGGCGTTTACCGCCATGCGTTCACGCGGTGCCAAAATCACCGATCTTGTGGTTCTGGTTGTCGCAGCTGACGACGGCGTGATGCCCCAGACCCTGGAAGCCATCAACCATTCCAAGGCCGCCGGGGTCCCGATTATTGTTGCCGTCAACAAAATAGACAAGGCCAACGCGGACCCCGAGCGCGTGAAGCGCGAATTGGCCGAGAACGGCTTGACCCCCGAGGACTGGGGCGGGGATACGATCTTTGTCAATGTTTCAGCCAAGGAGCGCCAGGGTATCGACGAATTGCTTGAAATGATCTCGCTGCAGTCCGAGGTATTGGAACTTAAAGCCAACGCGAATAAACTGGCCTACGGCCATGTTGTCGAGGCCAAAATTGACTCCGGCAGAGGCCCGGTGGCAACCGTATTGGTGCAGGACGGTACCCTGCGCAATGGAGACCCGGTAGTATGCGGCATTCATTTCGGAAAAATCCGCGCCATGCTGGATGACAGAGGGGTCCAGGTGGAAAGCGCCGGACCTTCGATTCCGGTTGAAGTCCTGGGATTATCGGGGGTCCCCATGGCCGGAGATGAGTTCATCGCCCTGGCCGATGAGAAAAGCGCCAAGCAGGTCAGCGAACACCGTATCCAAAAGCAACGCTCCAAGGAATTGGCCCAGACCAATCGACTCAGCCTGGAAAAGCTTTATGAACAAATCCAGCAGGGCGAAATCAAAGATCTCAATCTTATCATCAAAGCCGATGTGCACGGCTCAATCGAAGCCCTGGGTGAGGCGCTCACCAAGCTTTCCAACGAGGAAGTGAAGGTAAATGTGGTCCACTCAGCCACCGGGACCATCACCGAATCCGATGTCTCCCTGGCGGCAGTGTCCAACGCCATCATCATAGGATTCAACGTGCGGCCGACCCCGAAGGTCCAGGTGTTCGCCGGTGAAGAAAATGTGGATATGCGCTTTTACAATGTGATTTACGATGTCATCAAAGACGTCAAAGGCGCCATGGTGGGACTGATGGAATCCACCTTCAAAGAACATGTGATCGGTACCGCGGAAGTTCGCGAAGTATTTCAAATCCCTAAAATCGGGGCTATTGCAGGCAGCTATGTCACCGACGGCAAGATTGAACGCGGACAAAGCATCCGCGTGGTGCGGGACGGTGTCGTGTTATATGAGGGCAAGAATTCTTCCCTGCGGCGGTTTAAAGATGACGTCAAAGACGTGCAGGCCGGTTATGAATGCGGTATCGGTGTGGAGAATTTTAATGATATCAAAGTCGGAGATATTCTCGAGTGTTATTATCTCGAAGAAATCCGACCGCAGATAGCATAAAAACGAGCGTTCCGCTATCGCGGAACTTGAGGATCGGCCTTACAGGCCTTGAGGACCGTCCCTGCGGGACTTAAGGCTGGAGGCAAAAATGTTGACTCAGTGGGAATTTGAATAAAAGTTGTGAGCGTCCAGCCTCTAGCGTAGCGATCCTCAAGCGAAGCGCTCCTGTAATCCGCCAGAGGCGGTGCTCCTCTAACGGGAGCGAAGCGACCATGGTTGTAGGTACAGGACTGATTACCCTGCGGCTGCATGACTGCCGTTCGCTGAAGGGCAAGCGCAAGGTTGTCAAATCGATGATCAACCGCTTGCGCAACAATTTCAATCTTTCGGTGGCGGAGGTGGGCGCAAACGATATATATCAGAGAGCCGAAATCGGTTTTTCACTGGTCGGCAACGACAGTTCACTGATCAACTCAAAAATCGATAAGATTTTCAACATGGCCGAAGACCTGGGCCTGGCTGAAATCATCGATACGGAAATGGAAATTATTCATTTATGACCTCCTTTTCCCGGGCTGAAAGGGTCAGCGGTTTAATACAGGAAACCCTGTCAGACCTATTAAATAAGCGCATTCACGATCCGCGATTGCACATGGCAACCATCACAAGGGTGAAGATGTCAGCCGATTTGAAAAGTGCACGGATTTATTATGCCATTTATGGCGATGATAAAAGGTCGCAGGACGCGGCGAAAGGTTTCGAAAGTGCGCGCGGCTTTATAAAGCGCATTCTTGCACCCCAGCTTGGCCTGCGCTATATGCCGGATTTGAAATTTTTTTACGATGACTCATTTGACTACGGATCCCATATCGATCAATTGCTCGAAAAGATAAAAAGCGACGATGGACAAAATCATCACTCACATTAAAAGGGCCCATCATATCCTACTGGCTTCTCATTCGGAACCGGATGGTGATGCCGTCAGCTCTATTCTGGCCCTGGGACTGGCCATCGGCCAACTCGGCAAAAAGACAACCATTTACAACGCCAGCCCGATTCCGGCTGTCTATCGCTTCTTGCCTTCCGTGGAACGCATCGTGCGGCATATCAAAAAGGCGAACACCTATGACGTGGCCCTTGTCCTGGATTGCGGCGATCTGCCGCGCGTAGGCGAAGCCAGTGCCACCATCAGCCGGATACCGTTGGTTATCAATATCGATCACCATATTTCCAACACCGGTTTCGGCGATCTGCAGCTTATCGATCCCCTGGCCTGTTCCACAGCCGAAATCGTCTATCGGCTGATAAAAGCCATGGATGTCTCTATCGATAAAGCCATGGCGACGTCTGTATATACGGGCATTTTAACTGACACGGGCTCGTTTCGTTTTTCAAGCACCAACCGGGCCGCGTTCGCCATCAGCCAGGAAATGACGGAGCTGGGGGTGGAACCCCATGCCGTCGCCCAGCACGTATACGGAACCTACTCACTGGGCCGCATTAAGCTGTTAAACCTGGCGCTTGATTCAATTGAAATATCGGAAAACGGCAAATTGTCGATTATGACCGTCACCGGGGCAATGTTTGCAGAAACCGGAACGCATCCCGAAGATGTTGACGGTATGATAAATTACGCCAGACGGATTGAAGATGTCAAAGTGGCCGCCCTGATTCACGAGCAAAAAAACGGAAAAACCTATTCAAACGGTCAAGGCCACTACCATGTAAGCCTGCGGTCGGACGGAAGCGTAGATGTGGCGGCCATTGCCGGCTCTTTCGGTGGCGGCGGCCACACCAGCGCTGCGGGGTTCCAGATCGAAACGTCGTTGAAGAAATTAAAATCCGATATCATCACCCTGGCGCAGAATCTCTGAATCGGGTTGCGGGTTGCGGGTCGGCACGGTGGCCGACCCTACTTTGGTTGTCTGTTATTCGTCATCTGTAGGGTCGGCCACCGTGCCGACCAATGCTAAATGATCGGAGACAAGCGACCAGGAACCAGTGACCAGAAGCAAGAGACCAAAATTGAACGGGATATTGCTAATCGACAAACCCGTGGGGATAACCTCCGCCCGGGTTGTGTCGATTGTAAAAAAGGCACTTGGTGCCAAAAAAGTCGGGCACGCCGGCACCCTGGATCCATTTGCCGAGGGCCTGCTGTTATGCTGTGTCAATCAGGCCACGCGCTTGGCCGATTTTTTGCTGCACGGTGCCAAAAAATATATCGCTGAGCTAAAACTCGGAGAGCAAACGGATACCCAGGATTTAACCGGCACCGTCATATCAAGGGCGGCGCCGGAAAACTATTCGACCCAAACTTTACAAACGGTATTCAAGGCGTTCGAGGGACCCATTGAGCAGCTGCCGCCGGTTTATTCGGCCCTAAAGCACAAGGGGGTTCCACTATACAAGCTGGCGCGCAGCGGCAAACCGGTTCAAAAGCCGCCCCGGAAAGTTGAAATCTACGGTATTGACATACTGGATATTTCACTGCCGTTGGTTCGTTTTGAGGTGTCCTGTTCAGCCGGGACCTATATCCGTACGCTGGGATCCGATATCGGGAAAATGTTGGGTTGCGGAGCGCATCTAAATGCGCTAAAACGGACTGCAAGCAGCGGATTTAGCCTCGAACAGGCGGTATCATTATCGGCCTTAAAAAATTTAGCGGCCGGACGCCAGCCACCGCCGCTCATCAGCATGGCGGACGCCTTGCCGGAAATGCCGACATGCCAAGCTGACAGGCATCTGGCCCAAAAGATCCGGTACGGTCGGATGATTACAATCCGGGATCTTGCCGGCACCGGCGGACCGGACATCCGCCGAATTGCGGGCTCTAAATTAAAAGTTGTTGATCAATCGGGGGAACTTGTTGCAATATTAAACTATCAGGCCCAAGATCAGCGCCTGACTTATGGTTGTGTGTTTGCCAACCAGGGTGCCTGATCAAGTCGGATCGATCTGAAAAATGCAAAACTTATATCGATGTATTCATAACAAGAGGAGGCAAAAAAGAAAGTGACTTTCACAACCGATGACAAGAAGAAACTGATCGAGAAATTTAAGCTGCACGATACCGATACGGGGTCCCCGGAAGTACAGGTTGGCCTTTTGACGCATCGAATTTCTTATCTGACTGAGCATCTTAAGGTACACAAAAAAGATCACCATTCCCGCAGGGGCCTGTTGATGCTGGTCGGAAGGCGCCGCCGGCTCCTTAATTATGTCAAATATAAAGATGTCAACCGTTATCGGACCATTATAGAAACCTTGGGATTAAAAAAGTAAACAACCGGCCGCATTGCTTCTTTATGCCCATCCACACCAGAGGACAAATTAAACTGGCGGTACCTAAATCACCAACCAATCTTCTCCCACACTTGGCGGGCAAGTTTCCCGATCAAAATTTGTTTTGTGGTCTTTGGTATCGCTCACGATATCCGGGTTCGCACCGGAAACAGGCGGCACAGCCGGCACACGGATAGATTCATTTTCGAATAGCATTCAGATCCAGTGACCGGGTCGCTAACAGTTAGGAGACAAAATGGAAAATATGTTTAAAGAAGAGATCGGCGGAAAAACCCTGAGCATTCAAACCGGCAAGGTTGCCAAACAGGCATGCGGGTCGGTGGTGGTCCAGTATGGCGACACCATCGTCCTGGTAACCACCGTGTCCGCTCACGAAGAAAGAGCGTCAAGTTTTTTGCCCCTTTCCGTTGAATACCAAGAAAAAATCTATGCTGCCGGCCGAATTCCGGGAAATTATTTTCGCCGTGAAATCGGCCGTCCCAGTGAAAAAGAAACGCTGACGGCCCGTTTGATCGACCGGCCCATCCGCCCCCTCTTTCCCAAGAATTATCGTTATGAAACCCAGGTGATTGCAACCGTTCTGTCGATGGACCAGGAAAATGATCCCGACACCCTGGCAATGGTCGGGGCTTCGGCAGCGCTCACGATTTCCGACATTCCTTTTGCCGGACCCATTGCAAGTGTTCGGGTTTGCCGCATAGACGGACAGTTGAAAGTAAATCCGGCCATACCGGAATGGGAAAACAGCGATATCAATATTATCGTGGCCGGCTCCAAAACCGGCGTCGTGATGGTGGAAGGCGGCGGGAATCTGGTCAGCGAGGCCGATATGTTGGAAACCATATTTTTTGGTCACCAGGCCATGCAGCCGCTGATTGATATCCAGCACAAACTGAGAGAAACCAATGGCGTGCCCAAAAGGCCGTTTGCACCCCCGGAAAAAGATGAGAACCTGGTCCGCAGATTAGGGGACGATGCCTCGTCCCGCATCAAAGAAACCCTTCTGGTGCCGGAAAAAATCAGGCGCAACGCGGCTATGCGCAATCTTAAGACGGAGATGGTTGATAACCTGGGTGAAGATTGGGCCGAGCATCAGGATGAAGCCTATGAGATATTGGGTGATCTGCAGAAAAAAATCAGCCGCGATCTCATCTTGAAAGAGGGTCGTCGCATTGACGGCCGCCGTTTTGACGAAATCCGACCGATTACTTGCGAGGTAGGGATCCTGCCCCGGCCCCACGGCAGCGCTCTTTTTACCCGGGGTGAAACCCAGGTGATCGGTGTGCTCACGCTGGGATCCGGCCAGGATGAGCAGCGGGTCGAGACGCTGAGTGGCGAAGAATTCCGCCCCTTTATGCTGCACTACAACTTTCCGCCCTACTCGGTAGGCGAAGTCAAACGCATGGGCGGACCCAGCCGTCGGGATATCGGACACGGCGGATTGTCGACCCGAGCAATTGAGAAAATTTTGCCCGATAAAGAAGATTTTGATTACACGATCCGACTGGTATCGGAAGTTTTGGAGTCCAACGGTTCATCCTCCATGGGTACGGTGTGCGCCTGTTGCCTGGCCCTTATGGACGGCGGGGTTCCCATCAAGGCCCCGGTGGCCGGAATCGCCATGGGCCTTGTCAAAGAGGAGGACCAGATCGCCATCCTGTCTGACATATTGGGAGATGAAGACCACACCGGTGATATGGATTTTAAGGTCGCCGGCACCCGCGACGGCATCACCGCGCTGCAAATGGATATCAAAATCCTTGAGCTTTCAAAGGATATCATGGAGAAAGCTCTGGGGCAGGCCAGGGCCGGTCGCCTGCACATCCTGGACAAAATGGCCGAAGCACTCGATAAGCCTCGTACGGAAATATCGCCCTTTGCCCCGACCATTAACACCATACAGGTGAAACCGGATAAAATCCGTGAAATCATCGGCCCCGGTGGCAAGGTCATCCGCAGCATCCAGAGCGAGACCGGCACCAGTATTGAAATCGATGATTCCGGCCTGGTAAAGGT
>JAFDCJ010000108.1 GCA_019312835.1 Deltaproteobacteria bacterium | reverse complement strand
TCATGCGGTGTCATCGAACTCAGGTACAGGCGGTAGCGCTGAGATAACGACGCGAGCATTGTTTCGGCCCCGGGCATCTCCGGGCAGTTTTTGGCCCCGTCGAGCACGATGTCGTTGTAGCGCCGGGCCAGTTCCTTGACCCTTGCGTCCAATCCGGGACCCTGATCCATGCCCAGGCGCTGCAGGACCTCGGCTAAAATAACAAACCGGCTTTGCTCATTCATGTACGCCAGTACCGCCCGAACTGTTTGCGCATGGTGTTCGTCATCTGGAAAAACCTCGAAAAAAGCCTCGTGTTTAAAACGGTTCGAGTCTATCAGCGTCCCGTCAAAGTCAAAAACAATTACCTTTATGCTCATGGGTCTAGGCGGTTTTCCTCTCGGCCATCGTCCAGTTCGGGATGACCGTTTTGCGGGCCTCCCGGGGAAGACGGGCGATGCGTTCATCTTCGTAAAAAGAGTCATTGTTAAAGTGCGTCGTCGAAACCTCTTCGAAGATCGCGCCGTCCAGGGTGTGGAATTTATGCCATTTGCCGGGTTCGACGAGAATGGTGTCACCCGGTTGAGGCTTGATGCGCTTGCCTTCCAGCTCGACTTCGAGGTCGCCGTGGAGCAATTGAAAGGTTTCCTCTTTGACCTTGTGAAAATGGTAAGGATGCTTCTGGCGCGGCAGCTGGATGATCAGCTTCTTGCAATACTGGCGATTGATGACATCGATGATGATCGCCCCGAATTCCCTGAAGCGTTCCAGGCCGTAATGATGGGACAACTCCACCGAGCTGTCCCTGCCGATTTGAATTCCGGCCTTGCTCAGCATTCCCTTGACCTGAAGCATGATCCGATAGATGATCTCTTCGGGCGGCAGAGCCGAATTCGCCACAATTTCACTGATGGGCGCATTGGGCGTGTAATTTTTATCCGCTTTGGCGCCGTTGAACCAGTCGCCACTGACAAGCTGCCCCTCCTGCAGCGGCATGGCAAAAAACACCTTGTCCCGGGTGATTTTCTGCCCCTTTTTGATTTCTTTTTGGGCGAATACGCCGCGCATCAAAGACCGCAGGGAAGCAATTTCTTCCGGTGTGGCGGGGCTCCTGTGGTCGCCTCCGCACAGGGCAACGGTTTCTTTATAGGCGTCCACCCACTTGGCAACCTGGGCCGGGCTGGAGGAATATTTGTTCAGTTTGTGCTTTTTGGTCTGCATGCCCACATGGCGCTCGAAAATCCTGGCCCCCTTGGCATAGGCGACGCGAATCGGATTGAAGTCATTCGGGTCCTCATGGGTTGAAAAACCGATGGGAATGTTGGGAAACCGTTTCTTCATAACGTCAATCTGGTTCAGGTTGAGCTGGTCGTTGGGGGTCGGATAAATCGCCACACAGTGCATCAGGGCAAAATCCACGTTACGGGTTTCAAAGAAGCTGACCAGACGATCGATCTTGGGCATGCTCAAGCCGGCGGTGGATACCACCACCGGGCGGTTGGCTTCGGCAACCCGCTCTAAAAGCGGCCGGTCCGTGGCCGAGCAGCTGGCGATCTTGATAATTTGGATGCCAAGATCCAGAATAATATCCACCGATTCTTCATCAAAGGGCGTGCACATGGTGTACATGCCGTTGTCGATAATCGTCTGGGTGTACTGGCGGTATTGTTCCTTGGTCAAGGCGGTTTCCATGAACCGCGGGATGTGCTTGACGTCTTTCTTTGTTTTATAGTCCGGGTGGATGAAGGTCTCCAGCTGCCGGAATTGAAACTTCAAGGCGCCGCGCACACCTGCTTTTCTGGAAATCTCGCCCATGGCGTTGATGATGTTGAGGCCATGCTCAAAGTCACCTTGATGATTGTTGGCCAGATCGTAGGTGAACAGACCGTTAAAATCAAATTTTTCCATTGTCTTTATCTCTCCTGTCTACCCCGGATGGATTCAGGTTCCATATGGGAGTTACCAGTAATCTGTTATTTGTCAATCGAATAAAGGAAAAGAAGATCATTAGATTGTCACATTCATAACCGTATCATTATGTTGTCTTCGCACTCCCATAACATTCAACCCATCCGCCGGGGGCGGATGAACGCCGAATTGAGCGTTTCGGGCTCCGTTCGGCTCAAGCGGTTTCAATCGCGTCAAGCCGGTAGCCGTTGTCGTAATTAATGTGCACCGTTCGCTTTTCGCGGTGGGAGATGTGGGTGGCTGCCACCACCAGCATGGTGTCCAGGCCCCTTTGCAGGGAAATGGGAGACTCACCGCTAAACTCCCCGTCGAGCACCGCCGCGATGTGGTCGATTTCGCCTTTGAAATCGTCCGGCCTGCTTTTGGGAATCAGCTCCTCGCGGGCCTCCGTGGTGCCGTCGCCGTACCGAACGGCATCGTTGCCGGCATCCACATTGACCAGCCACTCCAAATAGCCCTGGCTGCCCTGGATGCGAACCGATTTCTCAGCCGGTTCGGTGACCACGTCCTGGGCAATGTTGCCGACGAAACCCGATTCGGTTTTGACGTTCAACAGGCAAACCCGGTCATATTTGACGGTGCCGTCATCGACGATGTCCAGCGCCGCTGAAACTTCGGTGATGCGTCCCTGTCCGGCCAGGTGCGCAAAATGCTGCCAGATATTCATGGCATGGGAATGTTCGCCGCTGGCACCGCCGCCGCGTTCAAAAAACCCCAGGTAGGTATCCTGGGGACCGCTGAGCCACGGGTGGGCACCGAATATGCCGCCCCAGTGCTCCCGGAACCGGGCGCTGAGGGTCAGTGGTCGGCCGATGGCGTTGTCGGCCAGGATCTGCGCGGCGCGCTGTGAATTTTGGGTCAGGGTGTGATTGTAGCCCACGGCGACAAAGGTTCCCGTGGCCGCCTGCAGTTCGACGATTTCCTGCGCACCTTGAAGCGAAGGCGTGCACAGGGGCTTTTCGATCAGCAGTGCCCGGGGAGGTTTGGTCTCCAGGATGCTGCGGGCCAGCGCCATATGGCTGTCGGGCGGCGTGCCGATAATGATCAGATCGAAGTCCTCATCCGGCAGATTGTCCGGTGTTGCCAGTCGAATTTGCGGATCCCACTGGCCGTAGCGGGACGGATAAATATCGTCCCGGGTTCTTTCAAGGGCCTGCTGATCCAGGTCACACATCAATACCGGCCAGCCTTTGCTGCGGCAGCCATGGGCTAAATGGTTGCCGATGGAACCGGCCCCGTAGATTTTAACGTTGTACACGATTACCCTCCTTTGTCTGATATGCTTCTTCTTAACTGAAATTATATGGCTGGTTTTTTTACCCTAACTATGACCATTAAGGTTTCAGGTTAAATTAGGTTTCAGGTTT
>JAFDCJ010000107.1 GCA_019312835.1 Deltaproteobacteria bacterium | reverse complement strand
GAACCGATATCACCGCCATCGGGCGGAAAAAGATGCGCTTGATGGCCGCCACCCCGAATTTCCAAATCAGGACATAATGGACGACTTTGATGCCGCTGGTGGTCGATCCGGCGCAAGCACCGATAAAGCAGACCGCATAGAGGAACATCTGTGCGGCCTGGGGCCATTGCTCATAATCGGCCGTGGTGAATCCTGTGGTCGTCAGAATGGAGGTTACCTGAAAGGTTGCATACCGGATCGAGTCGATCAGGCTGCCGTAGGTATTTTCTTTCCACAGGATCCATGACACCATGCCGCAAAAAAAGAGCATGAAGCCAACATACCAGCGGAATTCGGTATTGATTCTGATGACGCGCCAGTTGCCCATCAGCATGTGGTAGAAGAGCATGAACGTCATGCCGCCCAGAAACATGAAGACGATAACGACCCAGTCAAAGTAGGCGTTGTTATAGTGCCCGATGCTGGCGTTCCAGGGTGAATAACCGGATGTCGACACGGTGCCGAACGAATGACACAGGGAGTCGAATAGCGACATGCCGCCCAGGCACAGCAAAAGGGTCTCCAGCAGGTTCAGGGCCATATAAATGCCCCAGAGCCAGATCATGGTATCCCGGTTGCGGGGGATGAATTTTTCTTTCGTAATTACCTGACCGGGACTCGACTCGGCCCGGAACAGGCGCAAGCCTCCCATTCCGTGGGGCAAAAAGATAACGGTCAGCGTCAAAAATCCCATGCCACCGAGCAGGTGGGTCTGGCTGCGCCAGAACAGCAATCCGCGGGGAACCACTTCGATATCCGTTAGAATAGTCGCACCGCTGGTGGTGTAGCCGGACATCATTTCAAAAAAAGCATCGGTGAAAGCTGGGATTGATCCATGGATCATAAACGGTAGGCCGGAAAGCGCCGAAATCAGAATCCATCCGAAAACGGCCATGAAAAAGCCGTCCTTTAAGTTCAACTCGTGATAGCTGCGAAACATCCGCCACAATGCCAGTCCCAAACCGACAGTGATTGCCCCGGTGACGGCGATGGCATACAGATCGTCTTCTCCGTAATACAGCGAGCAGATCAACGGAAACACCATCGAACTGCCGGTGACGATCAATAATTTTCCCAGTACATTAGCAATAGTGGCGTAGTTCATATCAAATTTGAGGCGATCAGTTTATTCTCTGCGATCCTGAATCCTACCCTCAAACCGGCCACCGGATCAAGCTCATTTATGATCTGATCGAATAAATATAATGATTTCAAATTGTTAAAATATTTTCGGTCAGATGCGGATCGTTTCCCCTTTTCTTTGCATGAATTCGGCAAAGCTTTCTCGTTTGGGCAGGTGGAATCGAACGTCGGCTAAATTTTCGGGAATGGGATGGCGACCATAGGTATGGCATGCTGCCACTGCGGCGTGAATATGATCGGGTGGGGTCTCAGATGGAATCTGGTTCAAATGGATCATACAGCGCCCGTCTCTGGCCATCTTGTCGATATAGAGCTTGATACGCTCCACGATTGCGTCCTCCGGTCCCTCTTGGAGGAGGGTGGCATCCACTCCAGCGGTTACGCTGGCATTGTTTTTATCGGCGCACGCCTTTACCCGCTGAGCCCCTACTTCATAAAGGTCCGGATCCAGAACACTCAAGGTTCCGGGACTGCATTTTAACTTTTGCGAAAAGAATCTTTCCGGATCAAGGCTCTTGGCATCTCCCCAGTTGCCTCTTGTCACCACTGTTTTCCCCAGATTACGTCTAAGCCTTTCGGTATAGGCGACCACATATTCATCCATCATATCGAGGGTGATCATGGGCGGGGAGGCCCAGGCATCGCGCCCGTCCATTAACAGGTCGGGAATTGCGATGTCGCTTCGCATCGCTTCGATAAAAGGAGACAGGACCTCGTCGCAGAGGAATTTAAATAGGCGATGAACAAAATTCGGTCTTTCGAACATGTCGTCAACGAGATTTTCATAGCCCCTGATGTTTACCGCCAGGCTAAAGGGGGCGGTGAAATAAGCGCGGTCAAGTTTGCCCGTCATTTCCATAAAAGCACGATTGACCTGCAGAACCCAGGGCATGCGGCCGGATTTATGCGGATCGGGCGGGGCGAGGCGGTCCAGATCTGACGGTTCGCTGATCAGGGGCCTGGTGCGGTCTGCATCGGGTATACCTTCCGGATCATAATCGACTTTTTGCCCCAGAGCTTCAGCTTCTATATTGTAGACATCCCAGAAAGTGATGGGCGCATCGAGTCGGTAGTATTCGCTGATCAGCAGCTGTACCCGGGCAAAAGTGAAGGCATCGGTGAAGAAGCGCTGGGTGGAGATTCCCGCCAGACGGGCCGAATGATCATTGCTTTGAGCTCCGATCGTTACATGGTTGTTTGCAGTTGCTGGATCCAATCTCGTTTGCCCTCCTACTGTCTTTCGGATAGTCCCCGACCTTTTTGGGGGTTGCCATGGGAAATGACCAGGTCTCGAATTGTCTGCAGATGACCGGCCATCAGCATGCTGGCAGCTTGCGCATCCCTCTTTTTAACGGCCTGTAAAATCTTTTTGTGCCCTTTGACGGACAGTCGATTGCGGTGCAGGCTGCGGGAATTTTCATGCCGGCTTTTCAGCACAATGTGACCAAAAAGCTCCACCAGCTGCATTAGAACGGCGTTGCCGGTCGCGCGGGCCAGGGCCAGATGAAATTTTTCATCCAGTTCTTTGGAAACCATGATATTATCGAGCTCTTTCTGCTGTCTTTCAACAAGCGCTTCTAATATCCTGATATCTTCTTTTCTGGCGTTGCTGGCGGCAAGCCCGGCAATCTGTGGCTCAAGCAACTCTCTGAATTGAAATATTTCCGCAAGGGTATTTTTTTCCCGAATGATGGCGCCGGCCAGCGATTCGACCACAGACGATTCGTTTTCCAAAATAATGAAGGTTCCGCTGCCCGGCTTGCTTTTTAGAACCCTTTGCTGCTCCAGCACCCGAATCGCTTCCCGCACCGAATGGCGGGAAACCTTAAAAATACTCGCCAGCTCTCTTTCGGCCGGGAGCTGGTCACCTTGTTTCAGCCGTCCCTTTTCAATCAGGGCCTGAACCTGTTCGACGATCTGTTCGTGAAATTTGGTTTTGCTAACCGGCTGCAGATTGCCGGTCAGACTGTTCCGTGATTTCTTTTCCATTTGTTGCCTCTCGAAAGCAAACGCTATGCATTGTTTCGAAATGGGAAAAATGAAATATTTGGTTGGAGCGGCTTTTTCTCCAGCACTACCTCGCGGCTGGAAGCCGCTCCCACATCCAAACGGCCGCTCAAGATTCAGTCTGTCATCTGTCCTCTGTCGTCTGACTTCTATCCCTTGATCATGACATAGAGCATATTGGCGCCCATCATCACCAGCATCAGTTTTACCTGAAAAAGGGAGCCGAACGAGGCGGCCGCATAAAGTAAAAACGGTATAAACAGCATTAATATCAATGCCGCGGTTTTCAGCCGTGTGCCGTGCTTTTTTAAAAAATTTTCCATTCTTATTGGTGCCTTTACGTGATAAACGACGCCACTATGGTGATAATGCCGATAATCCCGGTGATTAAGAGACCGTAGCGCAGCGTGGCCTTTAAGACCGGCCCTTCTTTGCCCGAAAGGCCCACAGTGGAGCAGCCCACTAAAATTTTGGCCGGCGCGATCATGCTACCCAGGGCTCCGCCGGTGGTCTGGGCAGCCAGAATCAGGGCTGCACTGAGCCCCGCCAGCTGGGCGGTTTCCTGTTGGAGGACGCCGAAGACGACATTGGAGTTGGTGTTGCTGCCGGTCATAAAAGCGCCCAGCAATCCGATCCAGGGCGAAATCATGGGATAAAGGGATCCGAAAACCCGGCTGATTCCTTCGGCAAGGATGTATATCATCTGGCAGTGATCCATTATCATGGCAAAACACACCATGCTGACAATGCCGAGGCTTGTCGGAACACCGCTTTGAACTGTTTTTTGCAGGATGGCCTTCAGGGCCTGGGGTTTATAAAAACCTTTGGATAGATAAACGCAATAGCTTACGATGGATGAATACAGCAGCAGGGCGCCGCCATGGCCAAACACATTAATACCCTTGCCGGTTCCGGCCTTGGTGACCCAGCCTCTTAAGGATATGATCTCCGGGAAATTAACGGTCAGTTTGACCTGGCCGAGAAATGCTTTGATCGATGGGATCATGACCCCGGCGGAAACAATAGCGATAAGAATGAGGTAGGCGGACAGGGCCCACCACAGCCCCATCTCCATATGGGATGGGGAAGGAGACGTCTGGTTGTAGATTTTTAGTTTAGCCACGGCCAGGCCGGCTGCAAGCCCTACCAGGCTTGCCCCGAACCCGCCGAGGGTCCACATCCCGGAAACGGCGAGTGCATATTGGGTGCCTGCCATAGCAGATCCAACGATAAGAATTGCGATGAGACTGTGTTTTACCATTTTCCAGCCGCCGAAAACGTAGACGGCAAAAATACCGCACAGGTAGGCCGCAATCCCGAGAAGGGTTGCCGACCAGGGCGCAAGATAGGAAGATTCCAAACCGGAGACGGCCATGAGCGCTTGAAACGAAGCCCCCATTGAGCCGAAGGTCACCGACCATGAATGCCCGATCGCCGGAACAGCAACGGCCACTACGGGCGAAAAACCGAGACCCACCAGAAGGGGTGCGACCACGGCTATGGGAACGCCGTAACCGGCAACGCCCTGAAGGAAAGAAGCAAATATCCACCCGAAAATGATAATCTGAATGGATTTATCCCCGCTGAATCTTTGGATGCCCATGCCGATGACTTTGATGGCGCCGGTTTCATTGACGACGTTATACAAAAGCAGGGCGGCCCATATGATGTAGAGCACGTTCAACGACAGCAGGGCACCTTTGACCTGGGAGTAGGCCAGAAGTTTGGGGTGTGCGCCGAAAACAAGGGTAGCGGCGATCAATGCCACAAACCAGCCGGCCGCACCTGCCCGTGAGCCGCTCCAGTTAAAAAAAATCATGAGAACGAGAACCGTCAGGATCGGTGAAAAAGCCAGTATCCACTTAACGATAAATATATCCGCCATACCATCAGCCTTAAGAAGAATAGAAGTGCATTCAACCAATTAAAATTGGTTGGACCAATTTTATCGATTCAACCGCATTTGTCAATATATTCCCGATGCGGCGTCATCCGGGCGGTGTCAAATAATTATATTGAAAGCCTATCGGCTTAGCGGTAATAAAGGGACTCAACTCTATCTTAAAAAGGAGCAAACCATGACACTGGACATTGATTTTGTGCGCCACCAGTACCCGGTATTTCAGAATCCGGAAACCGCTCAGTGGGCCTTTTTTGAAAATGCGGGCGGGTCCTACGTGCCGCGCCAGGTCATCGAGCGGTTGAACTATTTTTTTAAATACACCAAAGTTCAACCATACGGTCTCTTTGATTCATCGGTGGCGGCAGGGGAGGCCATGGAGACGGCTTACCGCTGTGTGGCCGAGCTTCTCAACACAGATCCGGACCAGTTGACCTTCGGCCCTTCGACCACCCTGAATTTTTATGTTCTGGCCCAGGCGTTCCGGCCCGCCCTCAGGCCCGGTGATGAGATCGTCGTGACCAACCAGGACCACGAGGCCAACATAGGCTGTTGGCGCCGCCTGAGTGAATTCGGTGTCGTCATAAAAGAATGGCAGATCGATCCGCAAAGCGGCGAGCTGGATATTGAGGATTTAAAAAATTTGATCGGTATCCGCACGCGCCTGGTTTGCTTTACCCTGTGCTCCAACATTGTGGGGACCATGAATGATGTCAGCGCAATCAATGCAATCGTTCACGATGCCGGCGCCCTGTCCATCGCTGACGGGGTCTCGTTCGCCCCGCATCAGCTGGCGGACGTCGATAGACTGGGTGTTGATCTTTATCTGTTCAGCACCTACAAAACCTTTGGGACCCACATCGGTGTCATGTGGGGAAAAAAAGAAGTCCTGGCCAAATTGGAAAGCCAGGGACATTATTTCAACTCCGACAAACCCCATTATCGCTTAAACCCGGCCGGTCCGCTGCATGCTGAAATCGCGGCGCTGGCAGGAATAGGGGAGTATTTCGATACCCTGTATGAAAAACATTTCACGGACGTGAGTCTCAACCGGCACCAGCGCGGCACCAAAATCTACGACCTGTTTGCCGGGCATGAAGCACGCCTGGCCAACCAGCTGCTCAACGCGTTACAGGAGATGCCGGGGGTGAGAATTATCGGCCAGCCCCAGGCTGCGGTCGGCCGGCGGGCCGCCACCATCGCCTTTATACCCCGGGAAAAGAAGCCCAGCGAAATAGTGAAGCGACTGGCTGAAAATCTGATCGCGGTGCGCAACGGGCATTTCTACGCCCGGCGCTGTGTGGAGGCGTTGGGCCTGGAAGACCCGGACGAGGGTGTCATCAGGGTCAGCCTGGTGCACTACAACACAGAGGATGAAGTTAAGCGGCTTATCGAAGGGTTGTGGGGACTTTGTTAGCAATTGTCACAATGGAGCAAGTCAAATAGAGAAATAGTCGATTCGTTAAATAGAGGAAACATCTAATTAACAAGAGGTCAGGAAACTTAGATTCCGAACCAAAACGATTCTGCCGAAATTTCAGATAGTCAAATAGATTAAATTCCGTTTCTACTATTTAACCAATCAACCAATCAACTATTCAACTTGCTTTTACTTCCAGAGTTCCCGCACATATTTGCGGCTGAGATCCAGATACTTAAAAAGCATCCGGGAATCGCCACAAAAAACTTCCAGGGTTATGGTGCCGTCATAACCGGTGGCCTTTAAACTGTTGACCGCATTTTTCCAATCAATGTTACCCACGCCCAGGGGCATGTGATGGTCGGCTGTTGCCCGGTTATCCGAAAAGTGGACGTGGGTGATATAATCTCCCAGTTGTTGACAAAAAACCTCGTGGTTATTCCGGCCCAGGTTGGCATGCCCAAAATCAAGGTGCAGCCGCAATTCTTCAACTTCACTGAACATCCTCTGAAAAGTGGCTACCCGGTCAAAGGGGGCCGTAAAATTTTCGAATGCAATGGTCAGATCATGGCAGGAGGCCATTTGCACAATGGGCTTTAGCGCTTCGATGTTCAGTTCGATGATTGAGCCTCTCATGGCCGGTGGACTGACATAACAGGGATGGATATTCATTATGCCGGCACCAAGTGCCGAGAAGATCCGGGCGCAACGCTCCAGTTCATTAAGACAGGCCTGCCGGATTTCCGGGATCGGGTAAGCCCACGGCAGGCAGGGGTCTGTATGCCCGGTTATCGCCAGATCATATTTTTCAAGAAGGGAGCTCATTTTATCGGTATCGACGTATAGGGCTTTAGGGCCCTCGATGGTCAGGTCGATAAAATCAAAGCCGGCTTCGCCAAAGGCGATGGTTTCATCGTATACGACGTGAGAAGGATTGTTCATAACACCGATTTTCATTTTCGATACCTCCGTTGAGTTAGCCATTCTCTATACAATTTTCCAGGCCGCTTTTACAACCGCTTTTCACACGGCAGGATTTCTTCTGCCCTCAAACCCTCAGCAAATCGCTTTTGTTTGTTTACTTTTTCAAATCCCTGTATTAGGTTCATGGACGATCGCAAACCCATGCATGAGATAGGAGATACCGGGCAATGAATCGGAACAGAAGCATTTGGCTATGGCTGGGAATCTGCTTTTTGGGCTTGGTTTTAGCGGGCGGTGCCATCGCCGCCGGCGACCCTCCCAAAGATGCCAAAGAGTTTCCCCCCAGCCTTGACAGCTACAATGATGCTGATGTTGGCAGCATCATGGCTATTTTGAAAAACCGGGTGCGCCAGGTACCGTTCAATCTGATTGCGACCATTATCTTCTTTTGTGCGATTGTTCATACCTTTTTGACCAGCAAATTTTTAGCCATATCTCACCGGTGGGAGCATGATCACGAAGAAAAGAAAAAGCTAGGCCAGGTGGACAGGCATTCGGTTCACCATGGTGCCGAACTCTTTCATTTTCTGGGTGAGGTTGAGGCGGTATTCGGTATCTGGGTTGTTGCGCTGGTGGGCGCCATATTCTTTTTTTACGACTGGCAGACGGTGGTGAACTATATCGGCTATCGTGTCAATTTCACCGAACCCATGTTTGTCGTCGTCATCATGACGCTGGCATCCACACGGCCTATCTTGAAACTTTCCGAAGCCATCATGTGGAAGATCGCCAACCTGCTGGGCGGCACCCTGACCGCCTGGTGGTTTACCATTCTTACCCTCGGGCCGATGTTGGGATCGCTGATCACGGAGCCGGCTGCCATGACGATCTCCGCCTTATTGCTCGGGCACAAACTCTATGAACTGCAGCCCAGTGAAAAATTTAAATATGCCACCATCGGCTTGCTCTTTGTCAATATTTCGGTGGGTGGCACATTGAGCCATTTTGCGGCACCACCGGTTTTGATGGTCGCCGGACCCTGGAACTGGGGCATGGGCCATATGATCGTGAATTTCGGCTGGAAAGCAGTGGTCGGTATTCTCATCTCCAACGGTCTGTATTTCTTGATATTTCGCAAAGAATTCCTACAGCTGCAAAAAGAATTTGCCCTGCGCAGCCTCAAAGACCACATTCAGCAGCGATATCTCAGTCACAGGGAGCTGGACGCCGAATTTGAAAAAATAGTTGCCTCTGTGAACGAGGAAATGAACTTAGTCGAAAGCTTTGATCAACAGATCGGCAAGCTGGTCGAAAACACCAAGCGGCGGCTGGAGAACCGTTTAAGGGATAAACACGTCGAGGAAATTACCCGCGAAGGCATCGATCCCGTCCTGGTTAAAGAAGCCTTTGATCAAAGGTTCGAGGAAATCAGGCTGTTGCGAATGCGTCGGGCCCTGCCGGCACTTCTGCCGGAAAATCAGCGTCCCGAGTTTCGCGATCCGCAATGGGATGATCGAGATGATCCGGTGCCGGCCTGGATTATTATCGTTCACGTTCTTTTTATGGGCTGGACGATCTTCAATGCCCACCATCCCGAGCTTTTCATCCCCGGGCTGCTGTTTTTCCTGGGCTTTGCCCAGGTGACATCGCCGTTTCAAAACCGCATCAACCTCAAACCGGCGCTTCTGGTCGGATTTTTCCTTGGGGGTCTTGTTATCCACGGCGGCGTACAGGGCTGGTGGATTGCTCCGGTACTGGGAAATCTAACTGAAATTCCCCTTAAAATCGTATCGACCGTGTTAACCGCCTTCAATGACAATGCGGCGATTACCTACCTCAGTACTCTGGTGCCCGGTTTCGATGACAGCCTGAAATATGCCGTGGTGGCGGGAGCCGTGGCCGGAGGCGGCCTGACGGTGATTGCCAATGCACCCAATCCGGCCGGCCAATCGATTCTGAAACAGTATTTTAAAGACGGCGTGTCACCGGCCGGCCTGCTGGCGGGCGCTCTGGTGCCGACGGTTATCGTCTGGCTGTGCTATCTAATCTTCTAAAAAGCCATCTTAAAAATGCATCTTGCGTCCGATGGCTGCGTTGCAATTCGGTTTAAGATGCTCACGTACCAACGTGTACGCTCCGCTTTTAAACCCAATTGACGCCTTGCCCTTGAACGTAAGCTACAATTTTAAGATGGCTTTTAGTAAGAATAATTATATACCCACCAGGTTATTCCTTAAAATTTTCCTTCAAACAGCTATCTCCGATTTTCCTAAGCTATTGAGTCCTTAAGGTTTTTGCTCAAGTTTGGTTTCGTTAATGCCGATATATTATGTGGATGCGTCGGTTGTCGCTTGGGGTCTTGCTCGGTAACGTCATTCAATTCGATATCGGTGG
>JAFDCJ010000106.1 GCA_019312835.1 Deltaproteobacteria bacterium | reverse complement strand
TTCATGACGGCATTCCAGCCGTATTGGATGATTCTATCTCCTTCTATTGGCTGCCTTCCAACCTTGATCGTCTCTAAGTCAATCAACCCGGATTGCCAGCCTTTCAGGTTCCCGATACGATCGATACCGGCGGGTGCCACGATTGCATACGGGGCTTCGGGATTTTCAGTGGGTAAACATGGTCAGATGTTGCCAAGGGCTTCCGGTCGGCACGGCCCGCCGTGCCCGCCGCAGGGCATTCGCTGCTTGATCCGGCATCCAGCTGACAAAAGCGGCCATGGAGAACTGGATTACGGATCCGGCATCCCGGACCTGATCCGGGACCGGAATGACGATCAGCATTTAAGAGTTTGCAGACCTTCTGACACAGTCTCTTTGGTGGCAATCACAAAAGTTGACTGTCAAATATTCCAGATTCCCCAATTTTTAACCCACTGAAAACCCGCAAGCGCCATTGCGCACCAGGTGCTCTCGGGAAAGGATCTGGAAGACGAGCCTGGTAGGCACCACACAGGCTGCCGGTGTATCCCCCCTGGCGCCGAAGCGGTCTAACCGTAGAACCCTGTGTTGTCTGGTTATATGGGTTTTATAGTTTTCCTTAATTTTAGGGGGTACCGATTTACTGGCGGTTGAAAATGAGTTTGACGGTCATGCCCTGGCCAATGCCCGGGCTTTCGAGCACCAGCTTGCCATTGTTGTTCTGCATAAACATTCGACAATAGTAAAGGCCGAGCCCGGTGGAACCCTTGCCGGATTTGCCCCGCTCCAGAACCTCTTCGGCACGGCCGGGATCGATCCCGATGCCTGAATCGGTGATTTCGATGATGATGCGGTCGCTGTCCGAATGGCTTGTGACGCTGATTTGTCCGCCGTCTCCGGCCTGCGGGCCGGCCGCGATGGCCTCGTAGGCGTTCTTGATGAGATTGACCAGTACCTGGACCATGCGGTTGCGGTCGATCACCAGCTCGTGCAGATTCGGCTCGAGGTCGCGGGTCACGGCGATGTTGCGTTTCTCCAGGGCGCCTGCCTGCATCTGCAGTGCGGAATCGATCAGGTGGTTCAAATCGGTCATTTGCCGGATTTCTTTTTCCCCGGGGGCGTAGGCCTGCTGCAGAGACAGGATATCACCCACATAGTCCAGGGAGGTTTGCATTTTGGCGACATTGCGATGCAGGTTGGCCTGAAAATCCTTCAGCGAATCGATCAGCTCGCCCAGATAGGCAAAGACCTGCTGGCCCCGCGGATTTTCGCGCACGTAGATACCGAGCCCGTCGCGGTGGTCGTTCAGATCCGCGTATGATTTTTCAAGATACGTTACCACATGTTCGGGCAGGCTGGCCGCCAGGGCGTCGACCTGCGCGGTGAAAGGCGTTACGGCATTGCCGATATTGTGCAGCATCATCGCCGCCAGCTGCGCCCGGCCGGATTCGAAGGCCTGTTCGACCAACTGCTGCTGGGTGTCTTTGAGCTCCCGGGTGCGCTCATCGACGAGCTGTTCGAGATTTTCACGGTGCTGCCTGAGCTCCTCCTCGGTCTGTTTACGCTCGGTGATATCCCGCACGATGCCGATAAACAGGCGCTTTTCGTTAACATTGATTTCGCTGACACCGAGCTCGATGGGGAAGGTTTCGCCGTTTCGGCGCTCGCCCTCGGTCTCCCGGCCGATGCCGATCACCCTGGGGATGCCCGATTGCAAATAGTTTTGAATATAGCGGTCATGCCGTTTTTTGTGGGGCTCCGGGACGATGAGACGGACATTCTGGCCGATTATCTCCGCCGACGAATAACCGAATATGCGTTCGGCGGCCGGGTTGAAAGACTCCATGACCCCCTTCTCATCGATGGTGATGATGCCGTCGACGGCCCCGTCGAGCACGGCCCGCATCTTGGCCTCGCTGAGCGCCAGCTCCGCACCGGTCCGGCGGGCTTCCGTCAGGGCGTCGTTCAATTGCCGGTAGGACTGCTCCAGATCCAGCGACATCCGGTTGAAAGTGTCCGCGGTCTGCGCCAGCTCGTCGCGGCCCCTTATGGGGATCTGATACCCCAGGTTGCCGGCCGATATCTGGCGGGAACCCTCGGCCAGGCTTCCCAGCTGCCGGGTCAGCCACAGGCCCAGGATGAGGGAAAAAAAGGCTGTCAGCACCATCTCCGCCAGCGCCAGCAGGGTAATCCGGTTGCGCGCGGAACCGAAAAGCTCCTGGAGCGCCGTGACGCTTAATCCCAGCTGGACGGCACCGTAGTCGACGCCCTCGACACGGATTTTGGATTCAACATCGTAAACGCTGTCGCGCACCGATCGGAAATCGGTGTCGGCGGCAAAGGGTTTGGCCAGTATCCGGCGGTCACCGCCTTCGGCCAGCAGGCCGTCGCTGCTGGAGACGATACGCCCGTAGACCACCCCCGGGTTTTTCAGCAGCTCCGCGATAAAGCTTTCCAGCGACGCCAGGTCGAAGGACAGCACGGCATCGGTGGTCATGGTGGCAAACATGACGGCGGTGGTCGACGCCCGTTCCATCAGGGCTTTTTCGTTGGAGTTTTTCAGAAACGTCAGGCTGGTCCAGATCAGCAGCGACAGCGTGACCGCCTCGATCACTGCGATCCCGATGATGGTTTTGAATCGAAATGACATGGCACCACCTTAATTTTTTCCTTTTATCAGGCTATGTAAAAGATCGATGCCCAGACCACGCACGTCGTCCCAGTCCTGGTCCCGGGCCGGGCCGATGGGTTGGAAATTAAGATTGTTGAGAAGTTTCAGGCCGTCGGCATCCGTGCCCATGGCCGTCAGGACTTTAACCAGGGCCTCGACCGTTGCGGCGGAGAGCCGCGGGTGGGCGGCAAAGGCATGGGGGGTAAATCCCGGGGTGATCCACAGGATTCGCAGCCCGGCGCGCGTGGCCTCGGAAATGTTGTCGAAGGTTCGCTGGATGCCGCCTCCGGCGGGATACAGCCCCTTTGAAACCGTCAGATAGACCGAATCGTGGGATTTGACGTACTGGGGTGTGATCGCGATGCCGTTTTTCTTGAAATAGGCCCGGGGCAGAACGCTGGCCGCAAAGGCCGCCGGCGCCGGAAACGCCAGGGTTTTTCCGTCAAGCTCCCTGATCGATTGGTAGGCGCTGTCCTTCCGGACCACAACGATGCCCCGGATGCGCTTTTCAGTCTCTCGGGCGAAGGCGCGGTACCCCGGATCGATGGAAAAAACGGTGTAGTGGTAGGGATTCATGTAGGCGATGTCGTATTCCCCCGCGGCCAGCCGCTGCTCGAAAGTGGGAATATCCTTGGCGGTTTTGAACACCACCCGCTGTCCGGTGCGTTCGCCGATATAACGGCAGACGGGCGTCCACAAAGTGGCCAACCGGGCGGCGCTCTGCTGGGGGACGATACCGAAGGAAAGCGGCTTTTGATCCTGGGCCCACAGCAGGCCCGGCAGGGTCAGCAGCAGAGCGATCCCCAGACCTGCCGAAATCTGCGTCGAAAATGCTTTAGACATGGGAGACCTCCTCATTTAGACCAACCGAAAGAGTCGTTTCCGTGAATCATCTACCGATCACAAGACCTCAAACATGGTTTGTATTGAGGCACTGATACATCTTTACCGATGTTAGTGTCTGAATAAAACAGCGAGTGAGCGTTGGCTAAGGCAGCGGGCGGCAGATGATGCATTAAAGCCTCGCGACTGTCATTGTCTTATCAAAGGTGATGGTTAAAGGTAAAGCTCAAGATAAAATATTTTCCTTGAGCGTTTAGTTTCATTCGCCAGCCTGTTTCATCCCATTTTCCCAGATTCCTGATGGTCAACGGAACCGGGCCGCTTTGACGGTTCCAAATTGTCTGCAGGAGTTGGGGCCTGCGTCACCCGTTCCACCGCTTGCACCTTTCACCGACACAGAGAGTACCGATGCGTTTTAAGGCCTACTCGTCTCGCTTATAACAACCGACTTACCATCAGATCCTCAACTCAGTGACTGACAAGCTGTCCTGCAATACCTCAGAGCAAATTAGGTGCCATTTATTTAGCTGGGATATCACCTTTTGGAAAAACCAAAAAGTTTTTAAATTGTTGAGCATTTCCAGAGGGGTAAAGGTAACAAAAGTTGCGCACATATCATTTCAAAACGGTCTCAGCTGCGCTCTCCGGCCCAGTGCCGCTGCGCAAGCTGGGCGGTTGCCAATCAAAATGAGAGGCGTTTTTTTCTGCTTAGCTATCAAAATGAAAGACCGGCCGACACCAGGTGTGCAGGAATTGATTTTTTTAAGATAGATATCAGTATGTTATTGAAAAATGGCTCGTTTGGCACAAATGTTGCCATCAACTTTGACAGCTCAAATTTCACGGTTATCTTACGGCTTGAAAGATGCAGCCGGCATGTAGTATATACCCAATAGTATCAGAAAACAGGCAGTGAGCGCGAGACGATCGCGCCTGCTTGTCCGAAGGAACATACAAATGAAAATACTTCGCTTATTCGTCATCCTGGCCATCATGATGACAGTCGCTTCGGCCTGGGCTGAAATCCCCACCGTGCTGACGGACACGATCTCAAAAGGCGACGGCGTGATCGATATCTTCAAGGACGCCACCGGTGCCGAACTGGAGGAGTATCTGCAGAGCGGGACCCTCTACCTGGGTGTCGATTTAAACGAGGATGCATCCGGTCTCGAATCCAGCACCTCGGCCGGTGTGGCCATCAAGCAAATGGAGCTGATCATCACCACAACCGAGGGCGACTTTTCCTTTACCGAATTTTACACCAACACCACGGCCATGATCCAGGAAGCCGGTGCGACCGAAGCCCAGGAATATAACACGTTGTTCGGCAGTGCCGGTGGCAGCGACATCACCGGTTCCACCAGCAATTTTGATCTTTCCAATTTCGACGATGTCATCATACTGGAAAACATCCAGTTCGAAGGTCAGATCATCGGCGCTACGCTGAGTGTGACCTTCCTTAATACCGAGGCCACGGGGGGTGATAACGAAAGTTTTTTCGATTACTCGGCCGGCTTTGAGGAATTTGCCATTTTGACATCGGGTGACGCCGCCCTGCTGGACTCCGCCAACATCGGCCTGGGAGATGCCGCACCGACGACCATCAGCTACAGCGTCGATTCACCCAGCGGTACGCCGGAACCGTCCTGGTTCCTGCTGGCGGTCATTCCGGTGATTTACCTATGGAGACAACGCAGCCGTGCAAGCCCCAGCCCCTAAGGTCATCAAACTTTTCGCTGTCCTGCTGGTGGTGGCGCTGATCGGCATATTTGCCTACAAGGCGCAGCGCTATATCACCGGTCCCGAAAAGACCGGTCAGGCTCCGGCGGCTGTCAGCACCGACGATACGATTGCAGAGGTGTCGATCGAAGCGGAGGTGCTGACGGCGCTCGAATGGCAAAATCTGGAAAAATTGATCCGGACCGTCGGCGCCAGCAGCGATAAACAGCGCCAGGTCATCGAGCTTACCTCAGATGCAGAAAACCCCGCAGCCATCTACCTGCGGGGTTTCGTGCTGATGATCACCGCCAAGCCGATGCAGGCTTTAGGGGCCTTCGACCGCCTGGACGTCGAAGCCATTCCGGCTGCCTATCTCTATCCGCCCTATCGACTGCAGCGCAAGGTGCGTCCTGAAGCGCCCAACCGGTATCTGGGGGCCCTGCGCGGGGCGATCGACGCCGGCAGCGTCTCCCCCTTGATAACCGCCAGGGTCCTGGCCCAGGAGGGTGACCCCTCCACGGCGCTTTCGAGCTATCTTCAGACCGACCCCGCCCAATGGGTGACCTACGATGTCGAGTGCATCCAGAAAATCGGCCTCCACGCCGGTCTTTCTTCCGAGATGCGCCGGATGATCGCCGGGGCGCTGAAGTCAGGTCGGGTTTCGGCCAAGGTCGAAGGGCCGCTGCGCCAGGCGCTGGTCCTGGAACCCGATCCGGCGGAAGTCCGGGCTTTCAAGCGCAAACTGAAAGAGGAGCTGATTCTGGACAGCAGCACGGGCCGGGCGGCGGTTGCATCGATGAAGCAGATGCTCGAAACCCGCAAACTGTTTTTGCAGCGCAACTATCAAGCCATCATCGA
>JAFDCJ010000105.1 GCA_019312835.1 Deltaproteobacteria bacterium | reverse complement strand
TAAAAGAAATGCACATGAAGTGGTTAAACGGTGGTCCTTGGATTAATGATTTGCCTTAGGCTGATAGAACCAGAAAATAAGTTCCTTGAATTGCTCTGCCTAATGTTTTGATTTCTGCTATTGATCAAAGGTTTTGGTGCCACTAAAAATATTGTGATATGCAGAAGATATATGTCATTTTTGCAAACTTGTGCTATTGGCAAGTAGTCTTTATGTTAATAAGCAAATGATAGATTCAAATCATGCCTGAATTTCCACTTTGGATTGAAAAAATCAAAGGGGCTTTTCATTATTGGTCTAAATTGATTATTTCTCTCAGGGGGATATGGTGTTTTCTTCCTGCAATTTTAGGCATCATTTTCGTATATTGGGCAAATAACTATTCAACAGATTTGATATTAAAGGAGTACCATGAAACTTTAGCAATATGCATAATGAGTATTGCAGTAATATTATTTCTGATTCGTTCTTTGCTATTTCGATTGGAAATTGATTATATTCTGCTGACAATGGCTGTAAATTTTCTTTGTCGAGAAATTCATTTCATAGGAACGGATAATGCGGTTGTTATAGTTGCAGCTATTGTTTTAATTTGGATATTCTATCGGAAAGATCGAATCTGGCAGAATATAGAGAATGCAAAATTAGTCCAAATTGCTTTGGTAGGGACAGCCTTTACCTATTTTGTCGCTATATTAGTACAAAGAAGAGTTTTTTCAATAGACCATTTAGCATTGCTTCCGAATGAGGCGAATTTACATGTAGCCTTGGAGGAAGTTCTTGAAAATATCGCTCATCTGTATTTGGTTACTATTGGCATTTTTGCCTTTTTCTGCATCCCCGCAAAAGAAAAAAAACAGAGGAATACAACACCATCTTACTAATTTTTCCTTGAATTAATAAGCTCATCAAATGCTTGTGCTATCGTTTTGATTTCTGCTATTGATCTGAAATCGAGAGGCGCTTTGAAAATTGAAGATATTATTAACTTATATAGAAATAAACGGAATTCCAGTTTGCGTTGGTAACATTTTGTCAATTAAAGTTTGCCGCCTTTACGCAGAATGTATCTACTGCGCTTAAAAACGGCCGCCATACATTCCACCGCCCGATAGAGCTCGCCAAAAACCGGTATCTCCTGCTCCCGGGCGTGCAATTGAAATTTGTGGGCATCTTCGCGTCTGCCCATGACCCAGCCGAATAACGGCTTGTTGGCCTGCCGCGCCATTTCGACCAGGGCACTGATGTCGGCAGCTGCATGGCCGCCAACAAAAACGTGAAATAAAATTGCATCTACTTCGGCGTCGTCGCACAGTGCCTGAAAGGAATGGCGGTAAGCTTTTTTTCGTCCATTCAGCTCGACTGCCGGCCAGAGGTCAACGGGATTTGAAACCGGCATCCATTCCGGAAATATTTCCTGCAGTTTTTCAACCGTAGCGGGAGATAACCGGGCCACTGACAGGCCATGCGCCTCGATAAAATCGGCAGAGAGAATTCCGGCAGCCCCACTCATCGTCAGAATGCCGACCCGTCGGCAATCTTCAGGGGAGATTTGGGGATAATTCGCCAGCGACCGGCATACATCCATCATCTGTTTGAAGTCATAGGCCTCCACAACCCCGGCCGTGGCCAGGGCACCACTGATAACAGCCCCGTTACCGGCCAGACTGGCGGTATGACTCAAGGCGGCCTCGGCACCTTTGCGGCTCTTGCCGCCCCGCAGCACCACAATCGGTTTCGCTGAGCTTCGGCAAAGGTCTATGAATCTTCTTCCATCGGCTATGGATTCCAGGTATAGCCCGATGACGCCGGTTTCGGGATCGTCAATCAGGTATTCCAATAGATCACATTCATTGATATCTGCCTTGTTGCCGATCGAGCAGGCCTTGCTGATCCCCATAATCCCATTGGACATGATATCTATCAGAAATCCGGCCGACAGCATGCCGCTTTGCACCACCAGCGACACGCGGCCGGTCTGCAGCCCTTTGTCCCAGATAGCCGGCAGCACAAATGAAAAAACCAGATTGTGGACGGCATCGACCAGTCCCATACAATTGGGCCCCCAGATCCGGATGCCGGTATCCTTACGGATTTGATCGAGGCTTTTTTGAAGTTGTTTGCCCTGCTCGCCTGTTTCGGCAAATCCGCCTGATTCGATCATAACGCCCTTGAGTCCACGTTGGGCACACTCCTGCAATACGCCCGGGACCATCCTTGCCGGCACAAATATAATGGCCAGATCTACAGGATCCGGCACTTCCAGAACGGAGGGGTAACATTTTATACCGTTTATTTCCTGATAACCGGGATTTACCGGATATATGCCACCGTTAAATCCTTTCAGGACATTGTTTAGAATAAAATGGCCGCCCTTGACAGGATTGGCCGAAGCACCAATGATGGCGACACCTTTTGGTTTGAAAAAAAAATCCATAAATATTTTACCAAAAATTTAATTGCCCGGAATCGAATTGTTCCGCATTCCCTCCGGAGCGTAGGCCCCTCAGGGCGGGAGGCCGATTCCTAGTTCATTTCGTGTTTTCCCATATGATCGAATACCCTTGGCCCCTCCCCACGCACATGGTGGTCAGGCCGTAACGGGCCTGGGGGTTTTCCCTAAATATGCCGCACAAAAATGCCACCAGCCGTGGGCCCGACGCCGCCAGCGGATGGCCAAAGGCGATGGCGCCGCCCCATTGGTTAACGCGGGGATCATCCGGCTGCAAACCGAAATGATCCAGAAAAAAAAGCGCCTGGACCGCAAAGGCTTCATTGATTTCAATGATGTCGATATCGTCCATTGTCAGACCCGCTTTTTTCAACACCTTCTCGGTCGCCGGAACCGGTGCGATTCCCATTACCGTTGGATCGACTCCGGCTGCTGCCGAGGCGACCCATCGCATTTTCGGTTGAAAGCCCCCCTTTTCTGCCATCGCGCCGCTCATGAGCAGCACCACGGCCGCACCGTCATTCAATCCGGAAGCATTGCCGGCCGTAACCCTTCCGCCCTCTTCCCGAAATGGTGTTTTAAGGCCTGCCAGGCCTTCAAGGGTTGTGCCCGGCCTGGGCTGCTGGTCACTGTCGGCCGTCATTCTGGTGCCGTCCGCCAGCTCAACTTCGATCGGGATGATCATATCCTTCATTTTGCCGGCCCTGATGGCCCGATCGGTTTTTTCCTGACAGTTTCTGGCATATTCATCCGCCATTTCTTTGGTAAACTGCTGGTAGCGGTCATGAATGTTTTCAGCCGTCATTCCCATGTTAAATGCGGATGGACCCCCAAGCAGCTCCTCGGCCCGGGGATGGGGATCCCGCATAAATCCCATGGGAAGGTGCCCCATGTGCTCGACGCCGCCTGCGATCAGGCAATCCGCCATACCGCTGGCAATGTGGCTGACACTGAACCCGATAGCCGTCAGGCCGCTGGCGCACATACGGTCAATCGAGCATCCGGGAATCTCCCAGCCCCACTCGGCCAGGATCGGAATCATCCGGCCAATGGTTCCCCCCTGCTCTTTGACCTGGTTGGTAACCCCCCAGATGCTGTCCTCGATCATGGACGGTTCCAGGCCGGGATTACGCTCGATTAGCGATTTTAGCAACGGCACGCACAGGTCTTCGGCCCGGGTTTTCCAGAACAGGCCTTTCTCACCTGCCCTGCCAAATGCCGTTCGCACGGCATCGATCACCACGACATCGGTTAGTTGTTTCGGCATTTTTAATTCTCTCCTTGCCTAGCTGAATGTTTGCTCATAGTGTTTGCGTTCAGTCTGGAAAGCAAGATTGAGCATCCATGGGTCAAATATCGCGGCTGGAAGCCGCTCCCACAATGAAAAGAGAGACAATCACCTCCGGAATTCCGCCTACCCAATTAGAAATTATATGCTTTCAAAGACAGCGGCGATGCCCAGTCCGCCGCCGCCGCAGATGCATTCCAGACCATATGTTGCCCCGCGACGTTTCATCTCGTGCACCAGCGTGACCAGCACGCGCACGCCGGTGGCCGCAATGGGATGTCCCAGAGAAATGCCGGAGCCGTTGACATTTACCCTGGCGTAATCTTTAGGCCCTACGCCCATTTGCTTTAGATCGGCCAGAACCTGGGCGGCAAACGCTTCCTGGATTTCGATGAGATCCATCTGTCCGATGCTGAGCCCGGCCGCGTCAAGCGCTTTCTGAACAGCCACCGGAACGGTTCGGTAGGTGTGCCGCGGGTCGTCACCGACAACGGCACAGGAGTTCACCGCTGCAAATGGATCAAGCCCCAGTTCCTTTGCCTTTTGGGCGCTGGTTACCACAACGGCCGCCGCCCCGTCGTTTTCGGTCGAAGAATTGCCGGCCGTACACACCCCTCCCAGGACCGGTTTGAGCCCTGCCAGCTTTTCAATGGTGGTGTCCGGTCGCGGGTTTTCATCACAATCCACCATGATCGGCCCGCCTTTGCGCTGCGGCACCGGCACCGGTACGATCTCCTCTTTGAAAAAACCGGCATCCATGGCGGCACACGCTTTTTGATGGCTTGCCAGCGACCATTCATCGCAGTCTTCGCGTGAAATGTTTTCGGTTGCGGCCGCGGTTTCCGCCCAGGTCATCATGGCCGGCAGCACTCCGTAGCGCTGCTCGGGCTGTGACATGACACGGGCGCGTTGGATGCGGTCATAGAATTTCAGCCCCCAGATGGATAGATCGCCGTGGCCCCGGGGCATGCCCCTGCAACCGCCCACCCCCCATTTAATATTGCCGGGCAGGTAAAACTCGGCATTGCTCATGCTTTCGACACCCCCCGCCACAATTATCTCTGCCTGTCCTGCCATAATCAGACTGGCGGCGTACCGAACAACATCCAGCCCCGTACAGCAGCGCCGATCGATCGTGATGCCGGGTATGGTCTCCGGCCAACCGGCCTTCAACAGGGCCATGCGGGCAATATTCACATATTCGCCGTTCTGGTAAGATTGCCCCATGATGACTTCATCGACCTGCTCCGGTTGCAGCCCGGCGCGCTTGACGGCTTCGTTTAAGACAAGACTGGCAAGGTCATAGGCCTCGACATCTTTAAGAGCGCCCATATATTTGCCCACCGGCGTTCTGACAGCACTGATGACCACGGGCTGATTCATAATATATCCTCACTGCTTATGTTTAGGTTCTCAGGATAAAGGTTCAGAGTTCAGGGTTCTGGGTTCAGGGTTGTTTTGAATTTCAGAACTTCCGAACCGCTGAAACCGCCGGAGGCGAATGAACCCAGAACGCTTAACCCAGAACCTTGAACCTGTGGATTCTGAAACCTCTTTCCTTTCATCTATCTAAAAACAAAATACCAAACACTAAACACCAAATACTCAATCTTTTAAAAGATTCCTCGCAATCACCATCCGTTGAATCTCGCTGGTGCCTTCGAAGATGCGGTAGAGCCTGACATCCCGCAGAAACATCTCTATCTGGTTTTTGGTTAGATAGCCTTCATCTTCAAAAATTCCCATAGCCCGATCGGCAATGCGGCTGGCCATTTCGGTGCAGAACAACTTGACCATGGAGGCTTCCTGGGTGACGTTTTTCCCGGTGTCGCGCAGGCGTGCGGTTTCATAGAGCATTCGCCGGGCGGCAAAAATTTCAGTGGCCATATCCGCCAGGCTGAACCGGGCGGCTTGCAGATCGTCCCGGGGCTTTCCCGACTGGATTAAATGCCGGATGTGATCCCTGCTATATTCCAGCAGTTTTTGCGAAGCCCCCAGCGCACAGGCCCCCATTGTCAGTCGCCCCTTGTCCAGAACCCGCATGGCGGTATTAAAGCCCTGCCCTACCATTGAAGGTCCGCCGATAACATTCTCTCTGGGAACCCGGCAATTTCGAAACACCAATTCGTTGGTGTGGGATCCCCTCAGCCCCATTTTCCGGTCCGGCGGGCTGACGCATAGCCCGGGGAAATCATTTTCGACGATAAAGGCGGTAAACCCGCCCCGGGCCCGTTTGTTATCGTCGGTGACCGCAATGGTCGTAATGACACCGGCGCAGTCCCCGTTGGTGATGAATTGTTTGGTGCCGTTTAAAAGCCAGTGATCCCCATCCAGAACCGCACGGCATTGGATGTTGGCGGCATCGGAACCGGCATCGGGTTCGGTGAGGGCGAAGGCCGCCGTCCGCTCACCCTGCGCAATCCAAGGCAGGTATTTTTTCTTTTGGTCTTCCGTGCCGTCGAACAATATCCCCATGGATCCGATGCTGTTGCTGGTGCCGATCCGGGAGCGAAAACAGGCATTGGTCTGGGTCAGTTCTTCGTAAACCAGGATTTCACCCAGGGTCGAAAGCCCCAAACCACCATACTTTCCGGGAATGGCAAGACCGAAAAGCCCCAATCGTCGCATTTTTTCAACGATCGCTTCCGGGATTTCACCCGAAGTCTCTACCTGAAGCGAAATCGGGTTCAGCTCCTCCTGGACAAATTTTTTTATTCTGTCTAGATAAAGAAGCTCTTGTTTAGGAATTTTATCTATCATAACGGTAAGGCTATTTTTTAACAAAAAAATTTGTCGTTATTTGTTATATTTTTCAGATGACAGACGAAAGAGGTCAGAGGTCAGATGACCGTCTGAACGCAGGAAAAGCGTGATTGACAAACAGCGCCGAAGATTCCGATATCTCGTCTGTTTTCTATCATCTGTCATCTGTTCTCTGTCATCTGTTATCTGTTCTCTGTCATCTGGCTTTAGAAGGCAGCTACCGGCATGTCAACGACTTCGCGCCCTTCCCTCAGCGCATGTTTAATCGTCGCCAGGGTGTGCGGCAGGGTAACATCGGTAAAATAGGTGGCCTGCAAAACCTTGCCGGTATAAAAATGGTTCTTTTTGCCTTTCTCAATTGCGCGGCTGGCGACAATGGCCATATCCAGCAGACACCAGATCATGGTAATGTCGCCGAAGGCCGTCAGGGCCGGATAGGTGTTGGATGCCCATTGCAGCGGATCGGATTGCATTTGATCTCGCATCTGCTCCGCAGTCACTGTCATTTTCGCAAAAGCTTCGGCCAGCGCCTGGACGCTTTTCCCCAGCTGCGGGTGATTCCCGTATTGCTTGCAAAACGTCTCGATTTCCCGGCGGTACGCTAAGAAAGGGGCGCCGTTGTTGACACGCATTTTGCGGCCCATCAAGTCAATAGACTGAATTCCGTTGGTGCCCTCGTAAAGTGACATGATCTTGGCATCCCGCAAATACTGTTCAAGCGGATATTCCTTGCAGAATCCGTATCCGCCCAGACACTGGATGGCCGTTTCACATACTTTAAAACCCATGTCCGAACAATAAGCCTTGATAATGGGCGTCATAAAATCAAGCAAGGCAGCGTAGTGCTTTTTCTCGTCTCCTTCGGGCGATTCCAGGGCGTAATCCTGCCAGAACGCCCCGGTATATATCATGGAACGCATGCCGTCCACCAAAGCCTTCATCCACAGCAGCATGCGACGCACATCCGGATGATCGATAATCGGCACATCTCCGGCTTTACGCCCGGCGATGTCTCTGCCCTGCACCCGCTCCCTCGTGTATTGGAGTGCATTTTGATAAGCGCTGCTGGCCAGCGCCATACCGCTGACCCCCGTGTTGATACGGGCCGCATTCATCATCTGAAACATGTGCGCCAGGCCCCGGCCGGCTTCCCCGCAAAGATAGCCACGGCAATCGTCGCGGCTGCCAAAATTCAGCACACAGGTCGGAGAGGCATGCAGGCCCAGTTTTTCCTCTACGCCCCCGCAAAGAACATCATTGGGCCCCAGGATGGTTCCGTCTGGATTCACGCGCATCTTGGGCACGACAAAAAGCGAAATGCCCTTCACACCAGCAGGGGCACCCTCGATGCGGGCCAGAACCAGATGGATGATGTTATCGGTCAGATTATGGTCACCCCAGGATATAAATATCTTGCTGCCTTTGATTTTATAGCCATCGCCGTCCGGATAGGCTGTGGTTTGAAGGGCTGCCAGGTTGGAGCCGGCATCCGCTTCGGTCAGGCACATGGTGCCGGACCAGGTCCCGTCAAACATTCTGGGGATAAACCGCTCTTTCAGCTCTTCGGCCCCGAAGCTTTCAATTAGATGCGCGGCCCCGTGAGTCAAACTCGGCGCCATGTTGAATGATTGACAGGCCCCGTACATCAAATCGTTGATGACAATACGCATCATGTGGGGAAAGCCCTGCCCGCCATACTGCGGGTCGCGTGCAGCCGCAGTCCACCCATCTTGGCCGTATTCCTTGAAAGCTTTCCTGAATTCAGGCGGACATTCAACTTTACCATCCTCGAATTTGACGCCGAATTTTTCGCCAACTTCCTGCAAAGGGTCGATCACCCCTTTGGCAAAACGCATCGCCTCATTGACGAGCATGTCCAATGCTTTTTCGTTGAGTTCTTTATAACGCTCCAGGGAACACAGGGTTCCGTAATTGAGCTGCTCTTTTAATATGAAGAAAATATCCTTCTGGTTTATTTTGAAATGAGACATCGATTTTCCCTGGAAAAGTTTTTTGTGTTTGGTGTATGGTGTTTAGTGTTTGGCAGACGAGAAACCGATTCCTCAGAACCAAACACAAAAAACCAAATGCGAAACACTACTTTTTACTTCCATCGGCGTTGTATTCATACCAACCCTTGCCGGCTTTACGCCCGAGGTGACCGGCTTTGACCTTGCGCCTTAGCAGCAGGGGCGGATACCAGCGGGGATCTCCCGTTTCTTCATGCATGGCCTTCATGGCGCCGTAAGTCACATCCAGCCCGACCATGTCGCCGGTCTCAAAAATACCCATGCGCCGGCCGGAGGCCAGCCGCAGTCCCTTGTCGATATCTTCGACCGATGCCACTCCCTGTTCGACCAGGTTCATGGCTTCGATGGCGGATGGAAAATTGATGCGATTAATGACGAAACCGGCCACATCGCGATTAACCATAATCGGCTCTTTGCCGATTTGGAGAACAAATGCCTTGCCCGCTGCCGCGGTATCATCATGGGTCGCAACACCCTTAATGACCTCAACGGCCTGCATCATCGGCACCGGGCTGAAAAAATGCAATCCCAATACTTTCTCCGGACGCTTGGTAACCGCGGCAAGCTCGGTAATCGGTATGGCCGACGTATTGCTGGCAATCAGGGTTTCCGGAGGGCAAATTTGATCGAGTTTTTGGAAGGTATCCCGCTTCAGCTCAATATTTTCATATACCGCTTCAATGGCCAAATCCACCTTGCTTTCGTAGCTAAGGTCTGCAGTTGGTTTAATGCGATTGATGATGGATTCACGATCTTCAGTTAATTTGCCTTTCTCGACAAATTTGCCAACCGACCAGTCAATTCCCTTGAGCGCCCTATCCAAAGCCTTTTTGGAGACGTCATGCAATTCAACCTGGATGCCTGCCTGGGCGCAGACTTGCGCTATGCCGCTTCCCATTAGGCCGGCGCCAATGATTAATACTTTTTGAATGCCCATATAGCTATCCTTTTTCTAAAAATTAGAAACGAATGTATTGTGGGAGCGGCTTCCAGCCGGGATTTATAAACCGGCGACTCAACGAATCGCGGCTGGAAAGCCGCTCCCACCACTCATTCGTATATCTATAAAATTAATACCCGAATTTAGATGAAAAATTCAGGTATTAAAGTACGATTTCTTTTATATTGACGAATAACAATTAACAACTAACCGTAAACTGGTTCTCAGCCGATTTGCCTATCCGCCAAATGCCGCATCGGAAATTTCCACTGGCGAGGCGTTGCTTTTCAGGATGCCGTTCATTTTGCCAAGGGTGGTGGGCAGCGCAGTTTCGATAAAGAATTCAGCCGTTTTGAGCTGTCCCTCGTAAAAGTCCACGTCTTTTGTCCTGGCACCGGCATCAAGCTTCTGTCGGGCCACAGCAGCCCGCCACAGCAGCATCCAGGCCATGATGACATCGCCCATGACTTCCATAAACGGAAACGCGGCGGCAAAGGCCACTTTGAACTTTTCCGACATGGCGGTGGTACCTAAGTGCATGGCAACTTCGCCGAGCCGGTTGGCCGCTTTTTCAACCTCGGCGGTGATTTCATCCAATCCCCCGGTCTCTTTGGCCAGGGCCACGGTTTTTTGAATTTCACCCAGGAAGCTGATAAAAACCTGCCCCTTGGCCATTCCGAGTTTGCGACCCAAAAGGTCCATGGCCTGGATGCCGTCGGTACCCTCATAAATGGAGGTGATCTTACAATCCCTGACGAGCTGTTCGACCGGATATTCCGTTATGTAACCGTAACCACCATAGACCTGCACAGCCTGTACACACTGGTCAAATCCCCGCTGGGCGCAGTAAGCCTTGACCAGGGGCGTCAGCAAGTCACCGAATCCCTTGTAGTAGGCCCGCTCATCGTCACTGGTCGCCAGGGCTTCTTTTTCGAGGCACTGCCCGACGTAGTGCACAAAGCTGCGCATACCGTCCACGTAGGCTTTCATTTCCAGCAGCATCCGTCGGACGTCCGGGTGCTGGATGATCGGCACGGACGGGGCGCTGGCGTCTTTGCCGGCTGACAGGTCCCGGCCCTGAACCCGCTCGCGGGCATAATTAAGGGCGTATAAATAGGCAGCGGATGCATAGGCAAACGCCTGAAACCCCACCCCCAGGCGGGCTTCGTTCATCATGTAAAACATGATTTTCATGCCCTGGCATTGTTCTCCGAGCAACAGGCCCCGGCAGGTGCCTTTTCCCCCCAGGGTCATGCTGCAGGTGGGGCTGGCATGAATCCCCATTTTTTCTTCGATGCCGGTACAAACAATGTCATTGGCATCCCCCAGGCTGCCGTCTTCATTGACCCATATTTTGGGAACCAGGAAAATTGAAATGCCTTTGGTTCCCGGCGGGTCGCCCTCGATCCGGGCCAGAACCGGAT
>JAFDCJ010000104.1 GCA_019312835.1 Deltaproteobacteria bacterium | reverse complement strand
GGCCAGCAGATTGGTGAAGTTGACCACCAGGGTGTCGCCGGCGCTGACCCGCAGGACCAGGGGACGCGCCCGCTTGTCGGGCCGCAGCTGCCATAAACCGCCGACGGCTGGGATGACGTCCCGTTCCAGGGCGTAGATCATGCCGTTGACGTTCTGGGCGCCCAGGCGGTTGAAGACCAGCACGTGGTCCAGGATGACCACGTCGGCCGTGACCTCCGCCTGTGCCGCCGCCGGCAGCACCAGGCCCAGGGCCAGCAGGACCAGCCCTGCGGCCAGGTAAAACCGCCGCGAGCGGCTGGGGTTTTTAGTCGAAAAATGGGTACACATAACATGACTCCTTTTGCTAGAAATTCACTCCATTTTTGCTGTCGTCTGTCTTGTTGGGTTTGCCTTCAGAAATCGAATTGATAATGACGTGGCAGGCATCACCTCCTTGGATAAAGGTGTCAAATCTTGATTTGTGATTTGGCCCTTTCGCCGCAGCCGGAATTCATCGGAGCTGCAGCCGGGGCAATTGAAAAATTCTATGTGAACAGGACCGTTTCTCATGTTAGCCGGATTTTGTGGCGTCCTTTTTCTCGATGCCCGGGCAAAGGTAGATGCGGCCGCCGGCAACCGCCCGGATCGCCCGGACCAATTCCTCGAAGGCCTGGTCTTTGAGCAGGTAGCCGCCGGCGCCCGCTTTGATCATCTCGTCCACAAACTGCAGGTTCGCGTGCATGGAAAGGGCCAGAAACCTGACCCCGGTCTTATCGGCAGCTATCCGGCGGGCGGCATCGGCGCCCTTCAGATCGGCCATGTTGATGTCCATGACCACGACGTCGGGCTTGAACTCGCCTGCCAGCCGCACGGCCCCCTGCCCATCGTGGGCTTCGGCCACCACCGCCATGTCGGTCTGCCGGTCGATCATCGTGCGCATGCTCGCGCGCATGCCCGCATGGTTATCGGCCAACAGAATACGGATGGTCACCGCACCCTCCTCCCCTCGGTTGAGACAGCGTCGCTCAATAAATCATCGGGCCATAAATGCCGGATCCCGGTACTGGGAATCGAATCATGGCGGTTGAAAGCTGGTTGCCATATGTTACAAAGTGGTAGTTACGACGGTATCTGTCTCTCACAAAGCAAAGGGGATGTAAATCGGGGAAACCCTGATCCCGGGGTTCGAAAAACCTTAAATCGGGGTTCGGAAAGGATTAAGGAAGGGCAAAACTGTGTTCAGAAATCTTTCGAAGCAAGGACCAGGCCGGGGGATGGGGATCAGCCAGGACCGGCTTGAGAAATGGTTCTGGCGGCAGGGCCATCTTCGCGCACATGTTCAGGTATCAAGGGTCGTCAGTCCTTTGCGAACGGCAAATTTGGTAAGTCCGGCGATGCTGTAGATGTCGAGTTTTTCCATGATGTTGCGCCGGTGGGTCTCGATGGTCTTGATGCTGAGATTGAGGCGCTCGGCGATATGTTTGGTGGTGTGACCTTCGGCGTACAGCTGGATCACTTCACGTTCCCGGTCCGTCAGCAGGACAGGCGCAGCGGCTTCCTCCACCGCCAGTTTTTCCACGTAGGCCTTGACCACTTCGCCGGCTATTTTAGGGCTCAGGTAGGTCCGGTTGGCAACGACGGTGCGGATGGCCAGCGCCAGTTCTTCGAAGGCGCTGTCTTTTTGCAGATAGCCGGACACGCCCGCTTTGAGCGCCCCGGCCACGAACTGGTGGTCGGTGTGCATCGAGAAGGCCACGATCTTGGTATCCGGAAGCTCGGCAGTGATCTGGCGCGTGGCCTCGATGCCGTTCAAATCCGGCATGTTGATGTCCATGACAATCACATCGGGTTGGAGCTTACGGGCCAATTTCAGGGCGGCACGGCCGTTGTCAGCCTCGGCCACCACTTCCATCCCGGCCTGCTTTGCGATCAGCGACCGCAGCCCGTCGCGCATGATCCGGTGATCGTCGGCCAGCAGAATTTTAATGCTCATCACAGGCTAGTCCCCTCAATCTTCGGTATCACAGACCAGCGGCAGCAGAAGGCTTGCACGGGTGCCGCGACCGGGTTCGGAGTGAATCTCCAGCCTTCCGCCCAGGGTATGGAAGCGCTCCCGAATGCTGAACAACCCGAAGCCGTCGGAACCTGACGCGGCCGCATCCAGTTCGGCGGTGTCGAGGCCGATCCCGTCGTCCTCGATGTCGATGCGAACCACTTCGCCATCTGTTTTCATCGATATAGCCGCGCTTTTGGCCCGGGCGTGCTTGACAATATTGAACAGCAGCTCCCGGGCGGCCTGGAAGGCAACCACGCGGCAGCCGTTGTCCAGCGGCTTGGTCTCTCCGTCGTCTTGCAACTGGATCTGCAGTCCGTGCTTGCCCTCGATCTGGCTGGCCAGCCAGGCAATGGCCGGCGCCAACCCCAGTTCGTAAAGGACCGGCGGGCTCAGCTCAAAGGTCAGCGAGCGCGTGTCTTCAATGGTCTGCTCGATATACCCCCGAATTTCTCCCAGGGCCTCAGCATTCGCTTCGGCTGGGTTTGAAGTTAAAGCTTCCTGAAACTCGCCCAGCTTGATCCTGGCAACCGCCAGGCTTTGGCCGATGCGGTCGTGCAGCTCGGTGGCAATGCTTCGCCGCTCGCGTTCCTCGGTCAGCAGCAATTCGGATGAGAGCGATCGCAGCTTGTGCTGCTGCTCAAGGAGTTTTCCCTCGTTGAATTTACGTTCCTCGATTTCCAGGTTCAGCAGCTCGTTGGCCGAAACCAGCTGGGCGGTGCGCTCTTCAACCCGGCGCTCCATCTCGCGATAGGATTTCTGCAATGCTTCCTCGGCACGCACCCGTTCGATGGCGATGCCCAGCTGCATGGCAGCTGCCTCTAAAATCTCTATCGTTTCCAGGGATAAAAAGTCTTTGCGGGCATCCGCCAGATGTATCAGGCCGAGGATCTTGTCTGACAATGGAATGGGAATCAGCGCTACCGACTCGTATCCATAGGTGCTGCAAACTGCACAGACCTGCTTCCTCTCGGATTCGGACAGCTCAGCAATGAAACGCGAGGTGCTGCCGACATAAAAAGAGCCGCCTCTGGTCACCGACCCGGGTTTGATTTTGATCCTGCCGAGAATAACGTCCGAGCACATGCAGCGGACGGAGTCGATCGTACGAGGATTCTCGGATTCGTAGAACTCCGGCCTGAAGCCCTCGGACGCCTGGTAGGGAATGTTTCCATTACCGTCCAGAATTCGCAACCCCATGGCCGAGCAGTCGGTCAGGAGCTTGATTTCGGCAATAAATTCCGCCAGCAAGGCATCCATATTCGAATGCCGGTTCGAGATCCTCAAAAAATTGCGCGACACCCGCAGCGTTTTCTCGATTTTTTTTATTTCACTGATGTCCCGGCCGACCGCCAGAATATGGGGTTCCTCCTGCAATAAAATGACCCGGGCTGAAATCAAAGCGTCTAAAGTCCGGCGATCTTTGTGTTGAAACCGGGTTTCAAAGTTGGTTATCCGGCCGTCTTTTTGAAGACCTGCCAGCAACTCTTCGCGAGCCCCGGCATTGACCCAGAGCGGAAGGTCGAGAGACGATATGCCCAAAACCTCCTCTCTTGAATAACCGCTCAACAGGGTAAATCCTTCGTTGACGTCGACAAGCCGGCCATCTTCCAGCCGGCTGATACTGATGGAGTCCGGGCTGGTGCGAAAGACGGTTCGAAAGCGTATCTCGCTCTCTCGCAACGCCTGCATTGCTTGCTCGCGCTCTTTGATATACCGAAACATGGGCCGGAAGACATACACGTACAGTGCGGGAGAGAGAAACACAATCAGGATAAAGGCATCGATAAAGGCGATCAGCCATGGTGAGAGGTGAAACCAGGGGTGGATGACAATCATTATGATCGCCTCGCTCACAAATACGCACAATGCGACGGCAATCACCAAACGGATATAGGACCGTGGACCCTGGGAAACTTTACGCATCGGTGCTTGCGTGTCTGCCCGGACCGTTTTGGCAGTAATGGTGGATTTTTGATTTTGAGCGTCGTTCACGGTCCGTATCCCCCAAACCGGCATGGATCTTCCAAACCTTCACACCGCTGAAGCGGTGTCTCCGACGAAGGTGTCCAGACCTTGGAAGAGCCTTATAAAGGTCTACAAAACAAAATGCGCGTGATGATGTCTGAATGTAAATTAGCTCAAAAGGATACCCGGGCCTGTCTTCAAGACCGGTCCTCGATTCCCCAAAGGATGCCCCATCCTCAGTGAGAATACATATTTTTCAAAAAATTGCAAGGGCTTACCATGTTCGAATAGTGAGCGAAGATCTCCGTTGGGCCGTTCGACGGGGAAAAATTGAACCCGCCGCGGCAAACGGTAATCTATTCCAGCAACATTCGGGGAAATACGGTTCAACCCTCCAGGTGATGATTGCTTTTTAGATTAGAGTCAAACCAGCATTTACATTTTGCAAAAAGTATGCCATTCTTTTGAACAGGCACGACGGTATATGCGCAGAAAAATTGCGCCCGGAACGACTTGGGATCGGAGCAATGCTGCTTTGAAAAACAAAACCCATCCACTATCCTCCGAAATCAGAAAATAGCATATGAAATTAGTTGATTAAGACATTATACCCCCCTGAATATCGGGGAAGGCAATCGTATTTTGGGCTGCCAATTTCCCATTTTTCCGGGAACGATCAAATCTTTTTTAGCTGCCCATGATCGACCTGATCAACAAAATCGATAAAAATACTATGAAAACTGATACCCAAATTTATGTAATTCATTTCACATTATTCCCGGGACCGTTTCGGACAAGTTCTCCAAACCCGGTGTTTGAAATTTTAAACAGCCTTCAGCTTGACTTGTTGGGCTTGTTCTTTTAACATTTTGTCTGCCTGTTTATTCTTATGACAGCGGAGGCGATCATGAGCAGCACATCCGACATGAATCGAAGAAAATTCTTGGAAATCGGAATTTACACTATCGGCGGCAGTATAGCAGCTGTCAGCGGTGCTACCCTCGCCGGCTTTGCCATCGGGCCGTCATTTAACGCACAAAGAGCCAAATGGGTAGAAGCTGACGCCGGCGCGCTGCCGGGCAGCGATGGTGGTTTTGCAAGGGTGATTTTGAAGTACGAAACCAAAGACGGCTGGTTAACCAGAGAGGCCCGCACCCTGGCTTATGTTAGGCGAAATAAAAAAGATGATTTGATTGCGATCTCAGCCGGCTGCACCCACCTGGGGTGCATCGTCACATGGGATGAAGTTCAGCAGGTTTTCAAGTGCCCGTGCCACGACGGCCGCTTTGACGCCGAGGGCAATGTTTTGAGCGGCCCCCCGCCGGCTCCGCTAAAAAGACATCCGGCCAAAATAGAAAATGGGAAACTCTATGTGAGCACCGCAACCGTGCCTTTCGGAGGTGAAACCAGTGAAGGTGTTTAAGCAAATCTATGACTGGATAGACGAGCGTTCGGAAATGGGCGACGTCATTAGAAAGCAGATCCTTGATAAGCCTGTTCCCCGGGGACTTAATCTGAGTTTCTGTTTCGGCGGCATCACCTTTTTTTTATTTTTGTTGCTGGCTGCTTCCGGCTATTTTATGACGCTCTATTATGTTCCTTCACCCGACCAGGCGCATGCGGCGGTGAATTACATCAGCGACGAGGTGCCCCTGGGACGAATTGTCCGGGGCGTCCACTACTGGTCGGCCAACTTGATGATGGTCACCATATTTCTGCATATGTTACGGGTAATTGTTTACGGTGCCTACAAAAAACCCCGGGAATTGAACTGGATAACCGGTGTGCTGCTCCTTTTTTTGATTTTGGCATTCGGGTTCACCGGTTACCTGCTTCCATGGGATCAAAAAGCCTACTGGGCGACCAAGGTCGGCACCCGTATAATGGGCACCGTTCCATTTGTCGGGCCGTATGTATTAAAAATAATTCGAGGCGGTGAAGAAGTCGGGGTCTTGACCCTGGTTCGGTTTTATGCCCTGCATGTGATGTTTCTTCCGCTGGCCACCGCATGCCTGCTGATCGGTCATTTTTTTATGATTCGCAGGCAGGGGGTTACAACGTCGCTTTAACGGGGAAAAGGACAATCTATGCGGCAAGGGAAAAAAAGCGAAAAACTGAAAGGCTCGGAGGAGATCTACTATCCGTCTTTTCTTTTCAAAGAGATTTTAATGGCGATGGCTATCTTCATTCTGGTGGCGGTAGTTCTGGCCGGTTTTTTCCCCGCAGGTCTCGAGGATCCGGCTGACCCTGCGGACAACCTCTACGTTCCGAAGCCGGAATGGTATTTTATGTTTTTGTATCAGCTTCTCAAATATTTTCCCGGCCGGCTGGAAGCCATCGTGACGGCAATGGTGACGGTGGGTGGTTTTGCATTCTTATTGTTGCTGCCCTTCATCGATAAAAATGCTGAAAGAAATCCGCGCAAACGCCCGATCGCCATGGCAGCGTTGGTGTTCGCCGTATTGGTAATAATCTCCATGACCGTAATCGGGCTGGCATCATAATCATCAGCACAAATTCGGGAGGTTACAGCGAAAGTCGAATATCATTCTCACCATCCGCAATTTCCCGTTCGGCATATATTTCATGTTGCCCCATGGCGCGTTGCCGGGACCCAAGCGGGCAGGTTGGCATACCCCGACATGATCAGCCGCTCTTGGGGCCCTGGTGGTCAGGCGGGCGGCGGACAGATTCCCGAATCACCCCGGTGATGTCAAGCCGATCAGGCGGCAGAACCTGTTGACTTTCGCCGGCACATCCTCTTTTTCACATTCTTTGGCAACTATTTCCTTTACCGGCGGGCTCAGGTATAGCCGGTTTTCCACAACTGCGAAGATCGATCCAGCCAATTCCTCGAAGGTGCGGTCCTTCAGCAGATAGCCCGACGCACCTGCGATAATCGCCTCCACCACATACTGACGGCTGGAATGCATTGAAATTGCAATAACCTTAATGCCGGGAAATTCCTCCACAATTCGGCGAGTGGCCTCGATACCACTTATACCGGGCATGTGAATGTCCATGAGAATGACGTCGGGCTTGAACTTTCTCGTCTGCTCAACCGCATAGAGTCCGTTTTCCGCTTCGGCCACCACCTGCAAGCCGGACTCCTTTTCAATCAGGAAACGCAGACTGTCCCGCATGATCTTGCGATCATCGACGAGAAGAATTTTTAAACTCATTCCACGCTAATCTCCGTAAGATCAAATAGTGCGCTACAGCTGCAGTGTCAGGACAAAACCATTTTTCAACTGAATTTGATCGGGTCGCGAAAACCTGCCGAGGCGATCAAGTGGTTAATTACGCCGAAAATTCAACAGTAATAAAAATAGACGATTATTTTCCGTCTATTACGAAATCTCATTGCTCTGTATTTTTTTCTCCCTGCCTTGATAACGTTTCATCATGGTATTTTTATCCGTTAAAATAATGTTTTTTTCAATGATGACGAATCCGGGCTCCACCACGACTGCGACGTCTGGTCGGAAAATTCGCCCCCCGCGAGCCGGTGTCGGGCTACCGGCACAACGTCGGCGAGGACAACGCCGATGCCCACATGAAGCGCCAGGTCATGGGGCGCGGGGTGGTGGTGGCCGTCACCGACGGCCGGCTGGATTTCGGCACCTGGGAGCAGATCTTTTACGGCGAGTTCGACGGGCGCCGGCGCAAACGGGTGCTGGTGAAAATCATTGGCGAAT
>JAFDCJ010000103.1 GCA_019312835.1 Deltaproteobacteria bacterium | reverse complement strand
GATCAGCCACGCCAGCCAGGGGTCGAAGCCCTCCTCGGTTTTGGCGGAGATTTCAAAAATCGGCATGTCCGGGTGGACCTGGTGGATATATTCCACGGCTTTATTCTTGTCGTAATCCAGATAGGGCAGCAGGTCGATCTTGTTTAAAAGGGCCACCTCGCATTCCCTGAACATCAGCGGGTATTTGGCCGGTTTGTCCTCGCCTTCGGTGACGCTCAGCACCACCGCACGCGCATCTTCCCCGATGTCGAATTCAGCCGGACAGACCAGGTTGCCGACATTTTCGACGATCAGCAATTCGATGTCATCCAGATTAAGACCCCCGGCTGCCTTTTCAATCACATGGGCGGCCAGGTGGCAGTCGCCCCCGAATTCATCCGTATTGACCTGGACCACCGGGACACCGCTGACGGCCAGCCTGTCGGCGTCGTTGGTGGTACAAATGTCACCGACGATGACAGCACTTTTGATTTGAGATGCGATCCGTAGAAGGGTCTTTTCCAGAGTGGTGGTTTTCCCGGAACCCGGCGAGCTCATCACATTGAGCACAAAGATGCCTTTTTCGGTAAACAGTTTGCGGTTCTGCTCCGCCATTTGTTCATTGACGTCCAGTACCCGGCGAATCACCTTGATTTCGCGGGTACCGCTTTTATGGGTGGTGATCCCCGAGCCCTCATTCGAACCATGGGTATGGGGATGGGAATGGCGGGTACCGTCATGGTGATAATATTTCGGGGTCTTAAATAATTTATCAAGAAACATGGTCGTCCTCTTCGGCAATCTCAATGGATTCGATATCCAGCTCACGGCCGGAAAGTATTTCCAGCGAGCCGCTGTCACAGTTTTCGCACTTGAAGGCCGGACTTTTAATGATCCATTGGGTCTGGCAGTCATTGCACCTGGCCACCACGGGCAGTTCCTCGATGGCCAGCCGGGCCCCGTCCAGGGGCGTATCTTTGACGGCGATGTCAAAACAAAACCGCAGGCTTTCGGGCACCACCGCGGCCAGTTTGCCGATTTTTAGATTGATCTTCTCCACCCTGACAGCGCCGGCATCCGGCGGAATCGAAGCGGTGGCAATTTCAACTATCTGCAGGGCAATGCCCATTTCGTGCATGCTAAATTTCCTGTTCAGGCGTATTTGGTGTTTCGTGTTTGGTATTTAGCAAAGCCTTGCAGACATGGAGTCCTTAACACAAAACACCAAATACCGAACACTAACTATTTAAATACGGAAGCACACAGCTCGCCCAGCGCTCCCAGGTTTTTACTGACATGGATTCCGGCCGCTTGCATGGCCTTGATCTTGGCTTCGGCGGTGCCGCTGCCGCCGCTGATAATGGCACCGGCATGGCCCATACGACGCCCCGGCGGCGCTGTAACGCCGGAGATGAAACCGACAACCGGCTTGCTCATTTTTTCAGATACAAATCTGGCAGCATCCTCCTCGGCGGTTCCGCCGATCTCACCGACCATCACCACGCCTTTGGTGTCGGTATCTTCCTCGAAAGCGCGCAAGCAATCGATAAAGTTGGATCCGATGATCGGATCGCCGCCGATTCCGATACAGGTGCTCTGGCCGATGCCCTGCCGTGTCAGCTGATTGACCACCTCATAGGTCAGGGTTCCGGAACGCGATACGACCCCAATCGGGCCCCCGGGCTTATGAATCGGGCCCGGCATAATGCCTATTTTGGCCTCACCCGGGGTGATGATGCCGGGACAGTTAGGGCCGATCAGGCGCGAGGGCTTGCCTGCCAGATAATTCATGACCCGCATCATGTCCAGGGTCGGAATCCCTTCGGTAATGGCCACGATGACACCGATGCCGGCATCCGCGGCCTCCATGATGGCATCGGCTGCAAACGGCGGGGGCACAAAAATCAGGCTGCAGTTGGCCCCGGTTTCCGCCACGGCTGTCCGGACCGTATTAAACACAGGGACATCATCCATTTTTTGACCGGCTTTACCCGGCGTCACCCCGGCCACTACCCGGGTACCATAATCGATGCAGTGACGGGTGTGGAACTGCCCCTCTTTGCCGGTAATGCCCTGTACGACCACTCGTGTATTTTTGTCTACGAAGATGCTCATGGTTTTGCCCCGATAATATCTAAAAAAGGATTAATCGCTCGAAGCTGAAAGCTCAAAGCTATAAAGCAGCAGGTTGAAGGCTTGAATATTCAGCCGCTCAGCCTCCAACCTCAAACCTCTAACCTAAGACGGCCGAAGGCCCTTACCCGCTAACCATCTCAGCTACCCTGGCGGCGGCGTCTTTCAGGTCGGTGGCCGTGGTCAATTTCAGACCCGATTCGGCCAGGATACGGCGACCTTCTTCGATGTTGGTCCCCTCCATGCGCACCACCACCGGAACTTTGATGCCGGTTTTCCTGGCGGCTTGAACAACGCCCTCGGCCAGCACGTCACAGCGCAGGATGCCGCCAAAAATATTAATCAGAATTCCTTTCACGTTGGGATCGCTCAGTATGATTCTAAAACCGTTTTCGACCATTTCGGCGCTGGCACCGCCGCCGACATCAAGAAAATTGGCCGGTTCTGCGCCGGCCAGCTTGATCAGATCCATGGTGGCCATGGCCAGGCCGGCACCGTTGACCATGTTGCCCACATTGCCGTCCAGGTTGATGTAGTTGAGGTTGAATTTGGATGCCTCCACCTCCAGCGGATCTTCCTCGTCCAGGTCGCGGTATTCCAGAATATCCTTGTGGCGGAAAAGAGCGTTATCATCGAAATTGATCTTGGCATCCAGGGCAATCACGCTCTCTTCGGCCGTGATCACCAGGGGATTGATCTCCAACAGCGAACAATCATACTCGACAAACATCCGGTAGAGATTTTTGACCATGGCCACTAAAGGCTTCATAACCGCCGGGGACAGGTTTAAACCAAAGGCTATTTCCCGGCAGTGATAGGCCTGGATACCCTGCAGGGGATTGATGCCGACCTTGATGATCTTTTCCGGTGTTTTGGCCGCCACCTCCTCGATATCCATCCCGCCGGCTTCACTGACCATCACCACAATCTTGGCCGTTTCCCGATCCGGGATAATACTCAGATAAAGCTCTTGGGCAATGTTAAGCCCCTGTTCCACCAAAACTTTCTTAACCGGCCGGCCCTGGGCACCGGTCTGGTGGGTCACCAGATTCATGCCGATAATCTGTCCGGCAACATCAGCAACTTCCGTCTGGGATTGGGCCAGTTTTACCCCTCCGCCTTTGCCGCGGCCGCCGGCATGGATCTGGGCTTTTATCACCACGGGATAACCGCCCAACGCCCCGGCGACCTCGACCGCTTCATCCGCAGTAAAAGCGACGCTACCCTGGGGCACGGGCACGTCATACTTTTTGAATAATTCCTTGGCCTGATATTCGTGGATTTTCATTTCTGTACATCTCCTAACGATGCAATGGTAATATGTGAATGCGGTATATCAGGGTTGGAGGCCAAAAAAACAGAAGACAGAGGTCAGATGTCAGAAGACAGATGACATTCTAAGAAGTCAGAGATCAGATGACAGGATTTCAACTATGGAGAACAGAATAATAGTATCATCTATTCCTCTGTCATCTGCTTTCTGTCTTCTGCGATCTGTCCTCTGTCTTCTGTTCTCTGTCCTCTGTCTTCTGTCCTCTGTCTTCTGTCAGCTATCCGATTACACAGAGCACATCACCCTTGGCAACCGAATCGCCACTGCTGTAGTTGATGGCCTTGATGGTGCCGCTGGCCGGAGCCGGCAGGGCATTTTCCATCTTCATGGCCTCTAAGATGACCACTGTTTCGCCTTCGTTGATGGCGTCACCGACATTTTTCTCATATTTGATGATCAGTCCGGGCATCGGGGCATTCAAGGGCGTGCCCTCGACAGCCGCCGGTGCGGGGGCCGCTTCGGCTGGGGGCGCCGCTTTGGCAGCGGCCGGTGCGGCCGCCGGTGCCTGGGCCGGCGCGGCTGCCCGAGCAGCCGCCGGCATGGCGGGGGCGGGCATCGCTCCCGCCATCGGCTGGACATAGTTGATCATCGGGGCGCCGTCAAGGGACTCGACCCCAACCTCAAAAAAATCATCATCCACAAACACATTAAAGGTCCGCAGGTTCTCGCCTTTGGGAGGCGCGGCTTTGGTCGACTTTTCAACCAGCTGGCCTGCTTTGGCCTTTTTAAGCAGCTCCAGTTCGGCTTTGGCGTCTTCCAGGGTTCTGGGTCTGACCTCGGGCGGCGGCTGCTCTTTGCCATATTTCCAGTTCAGAAATTTTTTGCCGGTAACCGGGTAAAGGGCATAAATCAGCACATCATCCAGATCGACGGCCAAACCCTCCGTTTCTGATTTGGCTTTCGCCAGTTCAGGCTCCAGGACCTCGGCCGGTCGGCAGGTAATCGGCTCCTCACCGCGCTCATAGCCTTTGAGGGCTTTTTTCTGGACTTCCGGATTGATGGGAACCGCGGTTTTACCGTACAGCCCGTAGCAAAGGTCCTTGACCTGAGCGGTAATCATTTTGTAGCGCTCGTTCTCATCATCAAACAGCACGTTGTTGACCGTCTGAATGCCGACAATCTGGCTGGTGGGGGTCACCAGCGGTATCTGTCCCAGATCCTTTCGGACCCGCGGCAATTCGGCGTAAACCTCATCGATCTTATCGAGAGCATCCATTTCCCTTAACTGGTTGACCAAATTGGACAGCATGCCACCCGGAGTCTGATGCAACAGAACGTTGATGTCGATGATCGACATCTTGGTGTCGTCCAGCAAATGCCGGTATTTGGGCATGATTTCTTTTTCAAATTTCTCATTGATGGCCGCCAGCTGCTTGATGTCGAAGCCGGTGTCCCGGTTGGTGCCCAGCAGGGTCATCACCAGCGGCTCGAGGGCCGCATGGGAGGTGCGATAGGCATAAGGCGACATGCAGGTGTCGATGATGTCTACCCCGGCCTCAATCGCCTTGAGATGGCTCATGGGCGACATGCCCGAAGTGAAATGACTGTGCAGGTGAATCGGCGGTTTGACATTCTCTTTAAGGGCCTTGACAATGGCATAGGCGTCGTAGGGGGCAATCAGCCCGGCCATATCCTTGATGCAGATGCTGTCCGCGCCCATGTCTTCGAGGGCCTTGGCCTTGTTGACAAAATAGTCGATGTTGTAAACCTCGCCGCCCATGCGCGGTTCGGTCATGGTATAACAGATGCAGCCCTGAAAGTGTTTACCAGACGCTTTGATGACCGGAACCACCGTTTCAATATTGCGGTAGTCATTGAGGGCATCGAAGGTCCTGAAAATATCCATCCCGTTTTCAGCGGTTCGCTCGACGAAGGCCCTGGCAACGTCATCGGCATAGTTGCGGTAGCCCACCAGGTTTTGTGCCCTGAGCAACATGGAAAAGGGGGTCTTTTTAATGTAACGCTTCAGGGTTCGAATTCGTTCCCAGGGATCTTCGTTTAGAAACCGGTGCATGGTGTCAAAGGTGGCACCGCCCCAGACTTCCATGGCCCAGAAGCCGACTTCATCCATCATTTCTGCCACTGGAATCATATCCTCGGTTCGGCCGCGGGTGGCAAACAGCGACTGGTGCCCGTCGCGCAGGCTGAGATCCTCGATCTTAACGGGATTTTCCGCCGTCGGCCGGTCCTTGTCATAATTCATTGTGGTCATTTTGACTGCATTTTCGTCACTCATTTTAATGTTCTCCTGTAAAAAATTGGTGTTTGGTGTCTGGTACACGAAACACTTTTTTGAGATCGCTCTCAGAAGCTCTTATGGCGATGAAATGTTTTCATTTGCATTAGGTTGCGCATCTGCATCTGCGCCTGCCTGCCACTCATTGCCCACGGTTTAAGGATGTCGGCCGCACTAACGGCAGCAGCCGGTGCCTGGAGCATACCGGCCATGGCCGCCTGCGCGTAAACGGCCTCTTCATCCTGGAGATAGCTCATGACGGCGGCGATTGCAGCGGTCATTTTCTTATCGTCAGTCATTGGATCACCCTTTCAATCTGGTTAGGTCAGTAGGCCGGTTAGCCGGTAAAGAAATGTCTGTAATCCGATCATCGCGACGGGCTAACGGACTCAACGGGCCAACCGACAAACTCCCTACATGGGAATATTCCCATGCTTCTTCGGGGGTCGGGTTTCACGCTTGGTGCACAGGGCCTCAAGGGCATCGATCAGGCGCGGCCGGGTTTCACTCGGTAAAATAACGGCGTCGATGTATCCCCGGCTGGCGGCTATATAGGGATTTGAAAAAAGATCGTTGTATTCATCGATCTTTTCCTGACGTTTGGCCTCCGGATCCTGTGCCTCTTTTATCTCTTTGCGGTGGATGATATTGGCTGCGCCCGCGGCCCCCATCACCGCGATTTCAGCCGTCGGCCAGGCAAATGCCATGTCGGCGCCCAGATCCTTGGAACACATGGCCAGATAAGATCCACCGTAATCTTTGCGGGTTACCAGCAGCAATTTGGGTACGGTCGCTTCAGAATAACACCACAGAAGTTTGGCCCCGTGCCGGATAATACCGCCCCATTCCTGCTGGCTGCCGGGTAGATACCCCGGCACATCGGCAATGGTCAACATGGGGATGTTAAACGCATCGCAGAAACGGATAAAGCGGGTGGCTTTATCCGAAGCGTTGATGTCAAGGCAGCCGGCCAGCACATTGGGTTGGTTGGCAATGATACCGACGGTTCTGCCGTTTAATCTGGCAAGGCAAACCACGATGTTGCGGGCAAAATACTCGTGGGGCTCAAAAATCTCGTTGTTGTCGACGATGGAACGGATAACGTCTTTTATGTCGTAAGATTTATTGGGGTTGTCAGGAATGATCGCATTCAGCGCCTCGTCGGTGCGGTTGCGGTCGTCGCGGGTATCGACATAAGGCGGATCTTCCATGTTGTTGGAAGGAAGATAGGAAAGCAGCCGCTTGATGCGGTCGATGGCATCTTCATCGCTTTCACAGGCAAAATGGGCGACCCCGCTTTTTTCGTTGTGGGCTTTAGCGCCGCCCAGTTCCTCGAAGCTGATTTCCTCACCGGTGACGGATTTAATCACGTCGGGTCCGGTGATAAACATGTAGCTGCTGTTTTTTACCATGAATACATAGTCGGTCATGGCCGGTGAGTACACGGCGCCGCCGGCAGTGGGCCCCATGATGGCTGAAATCTGCGGGATGACGCCCGAGGCTGCCGAATTGCGAAAGAATATCTGGCCGTAGCCGGACAACGCATCTACACCTTCCTGTATCCGGGCACCGCCGGAGTCGTTAATGCCCACAAAGGGTGCGCCGGCTTTCATGGCCAGGTCCATGACCTTGCAAATCTTTTTAGAATGCATTTCACCGAGGCTGCCGGCCCGGGCAGTAAAATCCTGGGCAAATGCAAACACCGCTCGTCCGTCCACCAGGCCGTGGCCCGTTATCACGCCGTCAGCGGGGATATCAACATTTTCCATACCGAAATTATCACAGCGGTGGCTGACAAACATATCAATTTCACGGAAGGTGCCGTCGTCGAACAGGAGGTTGATTCGCTCCCGGGCGGTCAGCTTACCCTTTTCGCGCTGGGCGGCAACAGCTTTTTCCCCTCCCATTTCAAGCACTTTCGCCTGCCGGGCTTTGAGGTCATTTATTTTGTCTTCCACGATACCCATCGTCCCATTCCTTTCGTCTTTTATATCTCCCTGCCGGATTCTGTTGCCGGCGGGAAAAGGTAGCATTGAATATGCGCTGCGGACTGCCGCAGTGATGCAGTAGATTTTTATTGAAGAGATGAAATCAAACTTGCAATTTCCTATACAAGTCCGTTTTTGTCAAGAGAAAAAGGTGTGTTTAGTTGATTGGTTGATCAGTTGATTAGGTTGAATTTGGGGTGATCTGATAGTCAGAAAGACTGCAAGCCTCTAAACTAATCAACTATTTAACTTAATCAACTTTTCAACTAAATAGCCGCAGGCTATTTCCCTTCCAGGGCATCGAGCACCTGATCGGCTGATTCGGTAACCGGTGTTCCGGGACCAAACACCCCGGCTGCCCCTGCATCGTAGAGAAAATCGTAATCGCCCGGTGGGATAATGCCGCCGACCACCACCAGTATATCCTCCCCGCCCTCGGATTTCAGCGCCTCGATCAGCTGGGGCACCAGCGTTTTGTGGGCGGCGACCTGGCTGGAGACGCCAACGACATGCACATCGTTTTCCACCGCCATTTTGGCGACTTCATCAGGGGTTTGGAACAAAGGGCTGATATCCACATCAAACCCGAGATCCGCAAAGCCGGTGGCGATGACCTTGATGCCGCGATCGTGACCGTCCTGGCCCATTTTGGTGACCAGAATCCTAGGCCGTCTTCCCTCTTTTTCCTGGAATTGTTCGGCGCGCTTGTGCAAGGCGTCGATGACGTCATTCTTGCCGTACTCGGCGGCATACACCCCGGAAATGCACTGGGTGGTCGCCACATAGCGGCCGAACTCCTTTTCGAGCGCATCGGAGATTTCGCCGACCGTGGCCCTGTGTCTGACAGCTTCGATAGCCAGATGCAGCAGATTATCCCCGGATGTGGCTGCCTTTGTCAGGGCTTCCAGAGCTTTTTGGACGGCTTCGTTATCGCGGGAGGCTCTCAATTCCTTGAGTCTGGCAATTTGCTCGTCGCGCACGCTGGACGGAACTTCCAGTATCTCCAGATCGACATCTTCATCAATCTGATATTTATTGACCCCGACAATGACGTCTTTGCCCTGGTCGATGCGGGCTTGCCGCTTTGCCGCCGATTCCTCGATCCGCAATTTGGGCATACCGGTTTCGATGGCCTTGGCCATACCGCCCATCTCTTCTACCTCGGCAATAATCTTGCCGGCTTCGCGCACGATCCCGTCGGTGAGCGCTTCCAGATAATAAGAGCCCGCCAGGGGGTCGACGACATTGCAGATCTGCGACTCCTCCTGCACAATGATCTGGGTGTTGCGGGCGATGCGGGCCGAAAAATCCGTCGGCAACCCCACGGCCTCGTCAAATGAGTTGGTGTGCAGTGACTGGGTGCCGCCCAAAGCAGAGGTCAAACACTCCAGGGTGGTGCGGATGATGTTGTTATAGGGGTCCTGGGCAGTCAGGCTCCAGCCGGATGTCTGGCAGTGGGTGCGCAAAATACTTGACCGCGGATTCTTCGGATTAAACTGGCTCATCAGTTTGTGCCACAAAAAGCGCGCTGCCCGCAGCATGGCAATGTCCATGAAAAAGTTCATCCCGATTCCGAAAAAAAAGGACAGCCGCGGTGCAAAGGCATCGATGTCCAATCCGGCATCCAGCGCCGCGCGCACATATTCCACACCGTCGGCCATGGTAAAAGCGGTCTGCAGCACGGAATCAGCCCCGGCCTCCATCATGTGGTACCCGCTGATACTGATGGTGTTGTATTTGGGCATATTTTTCGAGCAGTAGCCGATGATATCCGACACGATGCGCATGGACGGTCCGGGCGGGTAGATGTAGGTGTTGCGGGTGAGAAATTCTTTCAGGATGTCGTTCTGGATCGTGCCGCTTAGTTTATCCTGGCTGACGCCCTGCTCCTCGGCCGCTACAATATAACCGGCCAGAATCGGCAGTACGGCACCGTTCATGGTCATGGAAACCGTCATCTCATCCAGGGGGATCTGGTCGAAAAGTATTTTCATATCTTCGACCGAATCCACCGCAACACCGGCCTTGCCGATATCGCCGACAACCCGGGGATGATCGGAGTCATACCCCCGGTGGGTTGCCAGGTCAAAGGCCACGGAAAGCCCCTTCTGCCCGGCTGCCAGGCACCGGCGATAAAACGCATTGGATTCTTTGGCCGTCGAAAACCCGGCATACTGGCGGATGGTCCAGGGCCTGCCGGCATACATGGTGGCCTTGGGGCCCCTCACGTAGGGCGGCAATCCCGGCAGGGTGTTCACGTGCTCCATACCTTCGATATCTTCGGCGGTGTACACCGGTTTGACCGGGATGCCCTCCGGCGTCAGCCAGTCTATAGATTCAAGCGGCTTGCCCCTTAATTCCTTGGTCGCAAGATCAATCCATTTTTGCTTGTCGGGATGCTCGGACATAACGGGTGTGCTCCTTTGGAATATTTAGTTTAATATGCTGTTCAGTATAAAGATCTAAGGCTGCCATTCCAAGCCGGTATAAGGTATAGGCCATAGGGTAAAAGGTAGAAGATTCTGATAGTTCAGCCCGATACCATACACCCTATACCTTATACCGGGTGGTTTCGGCAACCATTAACCAGATACCAATTTTTTACACGCGGGGATTTTTGTAACGCGGGGCCTCAATCTCTCTCGCACAGCTCAACCAGCACACCGCTGGTGCTTTTAGGATGTAAAAATGCAATCTTAGCACCACCGGCCCCTTGGCGCGGTTTCTCATCTATCAGCCGGATTCCTTTTTCCTTCAGCTCCTGTAAGGCCGCTTCAATATTTTCCACCCTGAAGGCGACATGCTGGATACCTTCGCCCTTTTTTTCCAGATACTTGGCAATGGGCCCGTCGGGTGCCGTAGATTCGAGCAGCTCTACCTCACTTTCGCCAACCGGGAAAAAGGCCGTGGTCACTTTCTGTTCCGCTACGGTTTCGGAGCCTTCAAACTTCAGACCCAATACATCCGTCCAAAAGGTTTTGCCCTGGTCAATACTGTTGACGGCAATCCCAAGATGGTCGATTTTCAAAACCTTCATTGCACCTCCTGTGGCAGTTGATTGGTTGATTGGGTTTAAGGGATAACAATCTATTTGACTATGGGACGTTCTCCGCTGTCAACCCAATCAACTTGATCAACTCAATAAACTTAATCAACTATATTCGACATATCTCGACTATTTTCTATTTAACCAAAAGGCCGCAGGCCGCTGCTAGGGGGCGGATTCGACAGACACGACCTCGGGCACTTCCTGTTTCAGAATTCTTTCGATCCCATTTTTAAGGGTCATTTGGGACATGGGACATCCGCCGCAGGCACCCTGCAAGCGAACTGTCACAATGCCGTCCTGAACGTCAACCAGCTCAACATCACCGCCGTCGGCCTGGAGCATCGGTCTTACTTTTTGCAGTGCAGCTTCAACTTTTTCTTTCATGATATATTCTCCTTCAGTTTATTTAGGCTTTATAGTCCAAATTTAAGTGACTCAGGGTTCAGTAGCTTGCTTTCATTTGCCAACAATGGAGTGCTGGAGTATTGGAGTAATGGAGTGCTGGAAAAGCACGTTCAGCTTTTGTATCAATACTCCAGCACTCCTAAACTAAATGGCAACCATCTTCTACTTGGCTATTAATCATAGACAACTGAATTCATAGCGATCTGGATCTTAAGTTAAGCCAGAATATGAAAAGAGCAACCCAAACTTGCGCCGGTCCCCATACCGGCAATCCATTTTTGTTGTCCAAACCGGTTAGCTGTTCAGGCGGTCATAAAATTCTCTGCGAAACGATTCAAACCCGTCAGCTAAAATAGCCTGCCGCATGCGCTTAACAAAATCAATAAAAAAATGGACATTATGAATCGTGTTTAAGCGATACGCCAGCAGCTCTCTGGCCATATAAAGGTGACGTAAATAAGCGCGGGAGTAGTGACGGCAGGTGTAGCACGTGCAATCGGCGTCAACGGGTCCCTCATCGTCGCGATATTGCGCATTGCTGATATTAATAGTGCCGCTTTGGGTAAACATCTGCCCGTTGCGGGCATTTCGGGTGGGCAGCACACAGTCGAACATATCGGCACCGCGGGCCGCAAGCTCAACCAGGTTTGCGGGTGTGCCGACACCCATAATATATCTGGGCCTGTCCGCCGGCAAAACCGGCAGGGTCACTTCCGCCATCTCCAGCATCATCTCCACGGGTTCGCCGACACTGAGCCCCCCCACCGCGTATCCTTTAAAATCGATGTCCATTAGGCTTTCGGCAGACCGGCGGCGCAGGTCATCGTACATACCGCCCTGAACGATGCCGAAAAGGGTATTGTCGGCGTTGCCGGTCGCCTGCCAGGCTTGCTTGCATCTTTGGGCCCATTGGGTGGTGGTCTTCAGGGCTTCCTCGCACTGCGGCCGGGTGGCCGGGTACTGAATGCACTGGTCCAGGCACATCATAATGTCCGACCCCAGGCAGGTTTGGACCTCGATGACTTTTTCGGGGCTCAGAAGGTGTCTGGAACCGTCAAGGTGGGATTGAAAAGATACGCCTTCAGGGGAAATTTTGGCCAGTTTTGCCAGGGAAAATACTTGAAAGCCGCCGCTGTCCGTCAAAATGGGTCGATCCCAGTGGATAAAGCGATGCAGCCCGTCAAATCTTTCAATCACCTGACAGCCCGGCCTGAGGTATAAATGATAGGTATTGCCGAGTATAATCTGGGCACCGGCTTCAACCAGTTCCTCGGGGGACAGGGACTTTACCGAACCCAGAGTTCCCACCGGCATAAAGACGGGGGTCTCGATGGTTGCGCGGCGGGTCTGGATCACACCGGCCCGGGCGTCGCCGGATGTTGCTATTAGATCAAATTTAAGCATGTTTTGCTTTGGATAACCTGTCGGGTATTTATTCTCCTACTGGCGCACGGCCCACGGCCCAGGGCTCACGGTTCTGAAAATTCGGCCTTGCGCCGCTCATATTTCAACCCTATACCTTCAACCTTATACCCTCTACCGGCAGCTGGCCGGCAGCTGCTACATTATCAGCATCGCATCCCCATAACTGTAAAACCGGTATTTCCTGTCGATCGCCGTCTGATAGGCGTCTAAAATCTTCTGCCGACCGGCAAAGGCCGACACCAGCATCAGTAGGGTTGATTGGGGCAGATGGAAATTGGTGATCATCGCATCGATGGCTTTAAAGACATAGCCGGGGTAAATAAACAGGTCACAGCTGCCGCTTCCGGCCGCCACCCCGCCCCGGGCATCGGCGGCGTATTCAAGCGTCCGCACACAGGTGGTGCCCACCGCAATAATCCTTTTTCCGCCCGCCCGGGCCGAGTTTATGGTGGCAGCCGCATCATGCGAAATCGTAAAGGGCTCCGAATGCATGGAATGCTGGCGGATATCGTCTGTTCGAACCGGCAAAAACGTACCAACGCCCACGTGCAGGGTTAACGGCGCAATTTTAACGCCTGTGGCGGCTAACTGCTCCAGCAGCTTCCGGGTAAAATGCAAGCCGGCGGTGGGCGCTGCAATGGCCCCCTTGTGGCTGGCATAAACGGTCTGATACGAATTTCTGTCGTCTTGGGAAGCGACCGCCCCGGAATTTCTTTTGATATAAGGCGGCAGCGGCACTTTGCCAATGCGATCCAGTACTTCTTCAAATTTGTCACCGGTCGAAAATCTCAGGGTGTAGCTTGCTTTGTCTGAATCCAGGACTTCGGCAGTTAGATCCTCCTCAAAATATAAGCGCGCCCCGGCAACCGGCCGCTTGGAGGCGCTTATCAAACACTGGCAGACAAACTCGCCACTTTGCCTGATGGATTCTAGGCCGCCATTGTAATCGGCAATCAGAACCTCTACTTTACCGCCGGTCTCCTTGCGGCCTTCAAGACGGGCGGGTATGACGGCCGTATTGTTTATCACCAGGACATCCCCCGGTTGAAGAAAATCTCCGATTTCATTGAAACGGTGATGGGAAAGCTCACCGGTTTGCCGGTCCATACTCAACAGGTTAGAACGGTCTCGCTGAACAATCGGCTGCTGGGCAATCAATGCCGGGGGTAAATAGTAGTTGTAGTCTTTTAGTGAATACATTGCGCTAATAAAGTTCAAAACCAATTTTAGAGCCAACTGGTGTAAAATGCTATATTTTATTGTGTTTGGTGTTTCGTATTTGGTGTTTCGTGTTTCAGTCCGCCAGGGCGGAATGGTCTCAGTACCAAACACAAAATACTAAAAACTAAACACGCGATGGTACTGCCCATCGCTCTAAGTCCGGCCGAAATAAACCAGGCTCAAACCCAGCACCATCAATACCAGCCCCAGCCGTCGCAATGAGCTGTCGGGAGTAGCGACAACCTTTTGAACCCAGTATTTCATTTTAGCGGGTGCCGCAAAATAGGGCAGCCCTTCCACAATCATCACCATGCCCAGGACACATAAGAAAAATTTCATTATGGCATTCCAATATCCGGTGTTAAGACAACTGATACAGGCTGTATATATAATCTTTTGTTCAAAGTATTGTCAAAATAAAAGCATTGATTTATGCAGTCTGGCTGATTATGCTTTAGCAAACCGATAATTTTGGGATACCTGGATCAATTATGGAAATCAATAAGCCCTCGCCTTTGAGAATCCTGATTCATTATGCTTTTGCCGTTGTGGGCCTGACCACCTATGGTGGTCAGGTCTGACCGTTTCTGGAAGTAATACCCCCCGTGACGCTGGGGGTAATCGTTTTTTTCGGCTTCCTGGCTGTCCTGGCGCTGCGCCCCTATGTGCAGCAAAGGGTTGTGTTGGCGGCGACTGAGGCCGACCAGCCCAAGCGCCAGTTTGTGATGGACCTGGTTTTATGCCTGGTGGCTGCCGCTGTGGTAATGGCGCTGAACAGAGCGCTTCTGGCGGTTCCCCTCATCAACGGATACGCGGTCCTCTTCGGTGGCCTTATCCTGGGCTTTTTTCTGGCGCTGGACACGGCCCTGGCCCGGGAGCGGGCCAACATCAACAATGCAGTTTCGCAGTCCGGCACACTCCCGCCGCCGCAACGGCTGTATTCCATGACCCGCAGGTTTTCCCTGGTGGCCTTTACAACCGCGATATTTGTAACGGCTATTGTGGTTTTGGTGTTCGGCCGGGATATTGTCTGGCTGTCCAGAATCGAACAGAACGCAGCCGCTCTTGCCAAGGCCCAATGGTCGGTGGCCAAGGAAATGTTTTTCATCATGACCGTCCTGCTGGCTCTGGTGGTCAACCTGATTGTATCCTACTCCAGGAATTTGAGACTTTTGTTCAACAACCAGACCGATGTCCTGGAGCGCGTCAGCCAGGGTGACCTCTCGCGCACGGTGCCGGTCGCCACCCGCGACGAATTCGGCCTGATCGCCGGACACACCAACTCGATGATCCAGGGACTCCGGCATCGCACCAAACTGATCACGGCGTTGAAGCTGGCCGAGGAGGTTCAACAAAATCTATTGCCGGCAACCGCACCGGAGCATCCCGGACTCGAGCTGACCGGCACCAGCATCTATTGCGACGAAACAGGTGGCGATTATTACGATTTTTTTAAGCTGCCCAATCAAAATTTGGGCGTGGTGGTTGCGGATGCTTCCGATCACGGGGTCGGCTCCGCCCTGCTGATGACCACCGCCAGGGCCTTTTTAATATCCGGCGTAAACAACTATCAGGGCCCGGCCAAACTGGCCGCCGATATCAATCAGGCCCTGACCCGGGACAGCGCGAAGACAAGCCGGTTTATGAGCATGTTTTTTTTGGAAATCAATGTCGCCGTTAAAAAGCTGAGCTGGGTACGCGCCGGACATGAACCGGCCCTGCTCTATGATCCGGCCCAAAACGGATTCGAAAACCTGACGGGGGAAGGAATGGTCCTGGGCGTTGATGCCGATTATGAATATCGACAATATAGTTCCCGGGGCTGGGCCCCCGGAAGTGTTCTGGTGGTCGGCACCGATGGCATCCAGGAAACCCGCAATGCCAGGAACGAAATGTTCGGCCTGGACCGTCTGAGGGAAACCGTCGCCCAATATTCAACCGCATCGGCCGCTGCCATCCAAACCGCCGTGATCGAAGGGCTGAATCAGTTTCGGGGAACCGCCGACCAGGAAGACGATGTCACCCTGGTCGTGGTTAAACTCTTGTAAGCTCAATGCCGGGCAAGGTTGGGTCACCCCTGGCGGTAAAAAACTTGACAGGTGGGCTCAGGTGACTAAAATAGTCCCGGGCAGGTAGAGCAAGGTTTCGATGCTGTCTTCCATGACAGGGCCGAGCCGATACATCTTCGGCGTTTTGGCTAAATGGGCCCCTGACTGGTTACAAGACAAGGCACCCATAAGTTTTATACTTTTCCGCAAATCCCGTTTCACGAGATTATCCTTGTCATCGTTTAACATTAATAGTAATAATTACGAATTGATAGGATAGGTAGCAGTTCGATTTTTCGTTTGCACGCGTTGAAAACCAACGGGCGCTTGCCCTTGCGGAAAATACCCGCCCCCTGTAGTATTTTTCAACTAGCGGGGATACACAACTCAGTTGGGTGAGGGAGCTCTCTATGGCAAAATCTGAACCCCCTATTGTTAAGCGGTCTCTATTTTCCTGGATATTCGCCGGCAACCTCAAATATCAAATACTGCTTTTGATCGTCATCATTGTGATGGTGGGGGCCAGGGTATTGCCCCTTGAAATGCAAAAGCGCGTCATCAATGAAGCTGTCAAACTGCGCAACCTTGACTTGCTGCTGATGTATTGCGGTATTTACCTGGCGGCGGTCGTTTTTTTCAGCCTGCTAAAATATGTGACCAACGTCATCCAAACCCTCATCAGCCAGCGCACCACGGCGCGCATGCGCAAGGCTCTCTACCACCATATCTTGACGCTGCCATTGAACTTTTTCAGAAAAACCCAGCCCGGAACGGTGGTCAATGCCCTGACCAATGAACTGACCCTGCCCGGCAACTTTGTGGGTATGGCGGTGGCCAGCCCGGTAACCAACCTCCTGACCCTGCTGGCTTTCGCCGTCTACCTTTTCTGGCTCAATCCCCTTCTGGCGGCGGTATCGCTGAGTATTTACCCTATCGTCGTCTTTCTCATACCGCTGCTCCAAAGAGGGGTCAACAAGGCCAACAAGAAGCGCGTCGATGCGGCCCGAAAATTCTCCGCCCGCATTGCGGAATCCATTTCCGGTGTCCATGAAATTCACGGCAACGGTGCCTACGACATCGAAAACCGCAAATATGACTCGCTGGTGGACCGGCTGCTGAAAATCAGGATCGTCTGGAGCCTTTACCGGTTTGCGGTTAAGACCGCTAACGGGTTTTTCACCAGCCTGGGGCCTTTTCTGGTTTTTGTCCTGGGCGGTTATCTAACCATCAAGGGCCAACTGGAACTGGGTGCCCTGGTGGCTTTTTTATCTGCCCAGGAACGCCTGTTTGAACCCTGGAGAGAGCTGATCGAATTTTATCAGGTCTACCAGGACGGCAAGATCAACTACACACGCACCATGGAATATTTTGACGTTGAACCCGAGCACGCGCTTAAGCCCAAAGACCGTGAGCCGATGCAGCTGGCGGGCGACGTTGAGGTGCGGGATTTATCCTTTGTCACCAACACCGGCATTCGCCTGCTCGACGGCATCAACATATCCCTGACCGAAGGCGAGCATCTGGCTCTGGTGGGTTTTTCCGGCAGCGGTAAAAGCACCCTGGCCATGTGTATCGGCCAACTCTACAAATACACCGGCGGCAGCGTGCTGATCGGCAATCAAGAAGTATCGGATCTGACCAAAAAGGACATGGTCAATAACATCGGCTTTGTCGCCCAGAGCCCGTTTATATTTGACGGCACCATCGAGGAAAACATTCTTTATTCCAGCCTGGCTAAATTGGACGGCAACGGCCGGGGGGGGGAAGAACAGCGGCCGTCCCTTGACGATGTCATTGCGGTCCTGCATCAAACCGGTATTTTCGTGGATGTGTTGCGCTTTGGTTTGAACGCAATCCTCACCCATGAAAAAAATGAAGCGCTGGTAAACACGATCGTCAAGGTTCGTAAAAATTTTCAGCGGGATTACGGGGAGGACCTGGCGGATTATGTCGAGTTTTTTAACGAAAATAAGTATCTTTACTATTCCAGTGTGGCCGAGAACCTGACGTTTGGCGCTCCCAACAAAAGCGACTTTAGCGACGAGAACCTGTCGCGCAACAACTATTTTCTGCGGTTTCTGAAAACCGCGGACCTGACCCGACCTTTACTCAGCTTAGGTGTGACGCTGTGCCGGCAAACCGTCGATATTTTGGGCAATCTGCCGCCGGATGCCGTATTTTTCGAGCAAAGCCCGATCAATGCCGATGAACTGGACGATTTTAAGGTACTGGTAGAGCACCTGAAAAGGAAGAAACTGCATGAACTGGAGGATGGCGATCACCGTAAACTGCTGGAGCTGGCATTGCGCTTCACCCCCGGTGTGCATAAAATGGCGGCCCTGCCGGAAATCCTGGAAACCTTGATCCTCGAGGGGCGGGCCCTCTTCAGGGAGAACATCTCCAAGGATGATCCGGAAGCTTTTACATTTATCCAGATGTCGGAATATATCTACTCCCAGACGATCCTGAACAATATTTTCTTTGGTAAAACCAAGACCGGTAATCCCCAGGCCCAGGAGCGAATCAACCAGAGCATCATCCAGTTGTTAATCGAGGAGGATCTTCTGGAAACAATTATTGAAATCGGAATGCACTATCAGGTTGGTACGAAGGGCGATAAATTGTCCGGTGGTCAGCAACAAAAACTGGCCATCGCGCGGGTGTTTCTCAAGGAACCGAAAATCTTAATTATGGATGAGGCAACGTCCGCCCTGGATAACAGATCCCAGGCCCGTATCCAGAACCTGCTGGAAACCCGCTGGAAGAAAAAAAGCACGGTGGTTTCAGTTGTACACCGATTGGATACCATTAAAAACTTCGACAAGGTGGCGGTCATGAAAGCCGGCAAAATTCTTGAAATGGGCACTTATGATGAGTTGATGGCCCGGAAAGGAATGCTGTATGAGCTTGTTGGAAAAAAATAACTCGACACCGTCGAGTGAATTCGAGGAAAATCTGGAGCTATTGCGACAAATCTATTTTTTCTCTGGACTACCACTTGAAACCCTTAAGGTTTTCGCTTATCTTTGTTCCAGAGAAAAGTTCAAGCAGGACGAATACATTTTCAGCCAGGATGAAGACGACGGCCAGGCGTTTTATATCATCAGCGGCCAAGCCCGACTGGAACGCCGGGACAACGGCGAAACAATCGGAGTTCGAGAATACAAAACCGGCGAGTTCATCGGCGGCCTGACCTTGCTGGGGGAGACCAAGCGCCTGTTTTCGCTGAAGTCGGCCACCGAAACAACCTGTCTGGTGCTAAACCGTGAAAAATTTTCCAAAACCATGGAGCAGTTCCCAGGTTTGCTGGCCAAGATATTCAACGCCGTAGCCAAGAGCATCGATACCTGGGAAGAGCGATTCCTTTCGAATCGTGGCGATCAATGCGGCGAATGTTTGAACCAATTGGGCGTAACCCTTATTTGATTGTTCGATGCCTGGGCTGCAACAGCCCTTAACGGCCTTAAATTATGACCACGACAGATTCTGGAGCTAACCGCATAATTGAATCATCAATAGCTGAGGTACGGGTTAATGGCGAAAAACACGTATTCATTTGAACTCAAAAGCGACCTGTCCGAATTGGATAGACTCTGCCAGAATCTGGAAACCTTCGGCCAACAATTCGGTCTTTCCAAAAAGCTTATATTTGAGATCAACCTTGCCTTAGACGAGTTGTTCACCAATATTATCTCCTATGGCTTTCAAGATGATGAGGAACACCTCGTCAGGATCACGCTCACACCTGAAAATGATCAACTCTGCCTGTGTATCGAGGATGACGGCAAGCCTTTTAATCCCATCGAATTTGAAAGCCCTGATGTCTCCTGTTCTGTGGAGAAATGCAAAATCGGCGGATTGGGAATTCACATCATGAAAAAGTTGATGGACGAGATCTGCTACGAAAGATGTGAAGATAAAAACGTGCTAAACTTGAAAAAAAAGATAAGTTCCGAAGAGACCTAAATGGGCCTCGTACTTTTTTGCAAAAAATTAAACGCCTGATTGAGCGTTGTTTGCTCAGCAAGGATGATACTCAGGGGTTACAGCTGAAACCCACCAACCGGGAGGACGGTAAATGGAAATCATTGAGGAAAAACAAAGCGGCATCAATATCTTTAAGCTCAACGGTCGCCTGGACTCAAATACCTCACAGGGATTCGAGCAAAAGCTATTCGAGGCGATATCCGACGGATCAAAAAACATGGTGGTTGATTTTAAGGATCTTGATTATATATCAAGCGCCGGTCTGCGTGTAATATTAAAAGCCACCAAGGCCATCAAGCGCGAAGATGGCCGCATCATGCTTTGCTCCATGCAGGACTATGTCAAGGAGGTCTTCGAAATAGCAGGTTTTGATTCTTTCCTGCCCATCGTCGCCACCATGGAGGAAGCCCTTGAATCCTTTTAGGATTAGTTGATTGGGAAATTAGTTAAATAGATAAATGGTTTGTGAATCCGCCTCTTCAACTAATCAACTAATTCTCTATTGAACTATTCAACTATTGAACTAAACTCACCGCAAGCCGAGCAGACCGCGCCGCCCCAATTCACGGATGAATTGAGTGACGGAAACCTCGGCTTCCTTTTTATCTAACCGATGGGTTTCGGCAAAGATTTGTATAATACGACGCACCGAGCATTTACCGTCCACAAGGTCCCAAACAGAGGTCCCCAGCGTATCTAGTTGCAGCTTTTTGATTTGTACCAGGTCTTCTCGGGACTTTCCCAGACGCCTGGCCACGGCGGCAACCAATGGGCGCACAGCCAAGGGGTATTCAAGTAAAACCTCGCCGGTTTCCAGTCGGGTTTCGGTGACATGCCGGCTTTTGACCGGTTTGCGCGCCAGAGCCTCCGACCGGTTCATACCACCTGCCGCGGGCTTTTTCCTAAAGACTTTCATAATGCTCATAAATCTGTTTCACCAGCTGAAGATCAAGCGGGCCCTTGCCTTCGGCCCGAAGGCCCAGAATTCGATTTTGCTTTTCCAGATACCACAAGCAAAAGAAAAAAAACGACGGCTTTTTTTTGAACCGATCCAGATTGCGCCACCAATTGTTGGCGGGCCTTTCTTCCCATTCGACAGCTTCACAAGCGTTAAGCGTCGTCGGCCGCGGCGTGCCCCTGGCAAATTCTGGAATGGTTCCGGCAAAGGCAACCAGATCGCGGCCGGCCAATAAGGCGGCTGCCGGGGCCCAGCGATGCAAATAAATGCGGTCTCTACCAGCTGTAAAGGCGAGTTCAAAGTTGCCGGCTTCAAACCGAAACCGATGCAGTTGAAGGGACTGCGGCAGGATCGCCCGAATATCAAAAATTGACCACGGCAGCCAACCATCCTGGCTGTGATCCCGCAAAGATCTCAAAATCTTCAGAAATACCTTTTCGCGATCAACCGAGCTATCCCCAAAAAATTGTATCAGGGTGGCGGTGCGGCAAACCGTGCAGAACAGGATGGCTCCTCGACCGCTGGCCCCCGGACTCTGCCACAAGAATCCGCCGGCCTCAAAGTCTGCCAACGCCTTTTCCCAGGGTGGCGGCAGGATCCACTCGGCCACCGTGATCTGGTTCCGTCTGGATTGCAGCGCGGCCAGTCTTTTCAGGTGGGCTCGGTGGGAAAACGTCCCTTTCACCGCCCCCCACTTGACCTCCATGACCGGTCCGGTTTCATCTTCAAGTATTAGATGGTGAGCCCCAATCTGCCGGACATCCCATCGGACCGGTGTCTCACAGCGGATACCGTTCCAGGCGAGTTGTTTCCAATTATCAGTCAAAGGTCAAATTCGAAAAGGTTGTGATTCAATGCTGTTGAAACCACCAAGGGGGAAATGGCGTATTGGAGCGGTGGGGTATTGGAATAATGAAAGATGAAGTAGCAGACTTCCCTTCCAACACTCCACCGATCCATTACTCCAGCTCTCCAATTCTTTATCTCGGTACATACAGATCCCAGCCGGACAGTCCCGGTGCCATGACCTGCCAATCGCGGTGCCGCAATTTCTGTCTTTGATCGAGTTCTTTGGCCCGATAGCATTTTAGATCTTTACCTATCAGGCTTCGGTTGGTGAGCTTAATGGAATTGCCCCTCTTTTCTTCGGTATCCATGGTGTTGTGCTGAAGGGTCATGGTGATGCGGTCATTATTTTTATCGACAAAGGACCACTTCCAACTGAGAACGATGTGAAAAGGATCTCCCAGGTATTCATCGGGTGCACCGAATTTCTGTTTAATTCGTTTGAGAAGTTCTTCATAAAAGTCTTTGGTGGAATCACTGTACTTCAGTTTGACCCGGGCGATCATACCCGGTGCCGCACACGTGGTGTAAGCAATCAAACCGCTTTTAATGCCCTTTATGGATTTTAACTCCACCTCCTCGATATTCTCCATGTGCCGGATCGGCAAGGCGGTTTCCATGATGACATAGTCTTCAAACTTGGAAATATTCTCATTTAAGACGAAAACAGCGATCTGATGGGGAACATCACCGGCACGGCTGGTGCCACAAACAAAAATGACTGCCAGATTAAGGCATATTATTATGATTTTTTTCATAGCGGCCCCCGTTTGGAATGACGAATGTCGATTGACGAATGTCTAATGAGGAACAGTCAGAATATAATCAGAATTATAGAATGAAGCAAGCCTATATTGGAATGACTCTGGATTGACGAATGACGAACGAAGGATGTCGCTTCGCTCCGTGCATTGGATATGATTCATCCTTCTTTACAAAACCCGGAAAAGACAGATTTAACTTCCCTCCCCTGGCGGCCTGCGACGCGCCTAGCCGAGCCGGAGGGCTTATGGGAGGGGGCTAGAATCGATAGTATTCCTTAATTCGACATTCGACAATCGACATTCTTCATCCCAATGTCATTCGCCATTCCAAAAGCAATCATTATTCAATAGTCGATATTCATTATTCATTTCTAATACGCCAGCCGTCCGAGGGATTTTAAAATCAGGGTAATCCCCATGGCGAACATGCCGGTCAGCCCCATGCCACAGGAAAAACCGGCCAGCAGCACCGGTGCATACTGCCGCCACATGGCGCCGTATCTTTTCAGGAAAAAATAACGCCCCAGCAGGGCACCCACCACTTCCAGTATCAGACCGTGCGGGGCGCTCTGGCCCAACCCGCGCACCATCCCGTAGACCAGCATAACCGGCAGGCCGAAAAGGGTCAGCACCCCGTAAGTGACCACCCCCAGACCGACGCCGGCCAGGACATAAATCCAGTTCAGGGCCTGGTAAAACAGCGAATTTCCCTCCAGGGTGGATGTTTGCATCAACAGGGTATTCAGGGCCTGCAGGTGCCATAGTTCCTGGGCATAGGGGTAGGCACTGGAAGGAATGGGGGCCAGGCGCCAGATGAACTGGGAAAAGAGCAGGCTGGCGACCATCACAACCGGAAAGACCACAATTTCAGATTTTATGATTCCGCGAATGCTGGTGCCGGTCAGCTCGATTTCGCGAAATTTTACGGTGGCCTCCCCATAATTATGAATCGGTATCGGCGCATACCAGATCTCGATGCCCTGATAGCCGAAATACTTGGCGCCGGCAATAAAGCTGGCCTCCCGGACCAGCGGCAGACTCACAAACTGACCGGCAATACCTTCCATGCGTGCTGTAATATAGGAAACGATGGGCGTGTAAATAAACCCGTAGGCCAGAAAAAAGGCCACCGGGAAATTGGGAACCAGCCACACGCACAGGACAACGTATGATACCGTGGAAAAAACGTAAATGCCGACCCCAATCCAAAAATTGAAGTCTCCCCTGCCCGGTGGCGGTCGAAATAAATCCTTCAGGCTGCCCTGCTGGCTGCCGCCGCGATTACCGAAAGATCGCATGACGTGCCAGACACCGATCAACGCAATCGCCAAGCCCAGACCGATACCAAAACTCAGATAAAAATCGAAATTGTTGGCAAAAATGGTGTCGACAGTTCCCATGCCAGGATGCCATCGATTTAAAATGCCGTGGCGGTACAGAATCGGGTTGGCGATGACGGTGATAATCAGCCCCGCCAGGCCGCCGATAACGGCCCAGAACGGCAGGACCATCCCGATAAACACCAGCCCGAGATCAAACTGAATGCCGGTCGCGACCGCCGGCAGCACCTCTTCGGTGTGGCCGGTCAGCTCCACCCAGGGAATGGGAATCAGTCGAATCGGCTCCATCAAAAACAGACCGGAAACCGTCGGCAATAAAACGTATATGCCGCCAAAAACAAGGCCGATCACACTCCCGATAGAAAAAACGCGCCATTTCCAGCTTTTGTCTTTTTCTTCGGTTGATTCGGCCAATGCCATCGTGCCCAGGGCTGCCACCGGTGCCATCGGAAACGGCAGTTTCTCGACATCGGAGGTAATTCGGTAAAATACATACCCCAGGCCAAACTGGTCAATACGCTGAATTATCTGGGTTCCCACCAGAAGGAGAATGGGGATCAGCCAATCCCGGTGAAAAAAGGTTCGCTCCACCAGCGAGGCCGAATCCGGTGCCGGCGCAACCCAAGTGGGGATGAATTCGGTTAATCCCAGCATCCGGGCGGCATCGGACTGGACCAGGTACTGGTTCCACAACAGGCCCTGAAACGGTGTTGCCAGCGCGGCCCCGGCCATATAATACAGAAGAAAAATCTCCTGCTGCTTTAGTTGACTGTAGGATCGCTTGGCAAGCTCGGCAAACAAAATAATGGTTACCCAGCGCGCCGCCGGTCCGATTCCGGTGCCGATAACCAGCTGCAGGTACATACTGCCGGGCATCATGAGAAACCCGATAAAAATTGCACCCACAAAGGTTTTCCAATCGAATCCTTCCTCAAAATGATCGGGCGTCTTCAGAAGATCTCTGTATTCCTGCAGTTCCTTGTCTTCGTACATTCAATTATCCGTTCATTGTTAATAGTTATTGATTATTTGGAAGACACCTCAAAACACATGCGGTCTGAAAAGGCTTCCATTGACGAATAACAAATAACCAATAACCAGCGTCAGTTCGGCAGCACCAGATAGCTGGAATAACTAAACAGCCCATAGATGGCCCAGGAACCGGCCATGAGAAAATCTCCGATGACCAATCCGATAAAAAAATTGCGCAGCTTTTTAAACAACATCACGCCGCCGTAACGTATGCACAAGGCATTGAAAAGCCAGCCGATGAAGAAGCTGAACCAGAGAATTCGCATGGCGGAGCTGTAGGCGGTCAGATAACCGATGGGATGGATCGGCCACCAGTAAAACCGGTGGTAGCAGATCACCAGCAACAGCATCACAACGGCGCCGGCAAGGGTGAATATCGTAACCCACTGGCTGGGTTCGGCGGGGGATTCGATAAGGCTGTAGATGTCATCGTAGACAGCCACGGTTGTCCGGGTGGCCCAGTCCAGACCGAGTTCGCGCACGCCGAATTTGTAGCAAAGCACCAGCATGGCCAGAAAGGACACAACGACCCCCGCAACCAGGGTTAGCATGATCACCGTGAAGATCCGGCGGTTATTCGTGGTCTTGTCGGTAACCTTGCGCGCATGCAGCAGGGAGGCCATCAGCGACTCGCGTAAATCGACAAAGAGCAATTTTTGAACCACGCCGGCGACCACAAGGCCAACCCCTGAGAAAAATCGGGTGCCAAAAAAAGCAATGACGCCGTCAAGGGGCGCAGCCGTCAGCGTAAAATAGGCAATTCCACCCTGGCAAATCACCCGGGTGGCCACCAGGGTGAACAGGAAAAACGCCCCCACCACCAGAAAGGAAAACAAAAACGGCAGTCCGAAATAGTGGCACCAGGCGACGATGGCCAGCCCGCCGCCGACGGCCCCCCAGAAAGCCAGCCGGGTCGACAGCCATTCCTGCTCTGCATCTTTATCTTCTTTAAGGCCAAACCCTTTTTGCAGAATATCAAGAAAATGAAACCGGGCCAGCCAGGCCAGAAAGACAAAGAACACCAGATAGGCACCGACCATCTGCATTTCCTCGGGCCGGGAGAGGGTTGGGCCGAAGGTAACGCCCAGGGCGGCTTCCGGTATATTCAAACCTAAAGAGAACAAAAAACCGATGAGCACCGCACCGACAATATAGAACAACCAGAAAGAAAAGGATATCTGCTTGGAAGTTAAAAAGGCAAAGCCGATGAAGGCCGGGTAAATATAGATTTTCAGCTTGTAAAAGCCTGAAAAAAAGCCGTGTTTCGGAAAATATTTTCCGGCCAGGATCAACGTGGGAATCGACGGAATGGAGGGGTTGTAAAAATTAAGCCCGTTCATCAAATGCAGGCATACCGGTATAAGGAGCCCGGCCAGCAAGAATCGATTGGCAAAAAACTGCCCCAGCTCGTTGTTGTCGATGGCTTCCTGCATCAACAGCGGAACCCGCAACAGCGGAAAATTCATGCGTTCGTTGTAAAGGCCCTGTTTGCTCAACAGGCTGACCACGCAGGCAATTACGATATAACACAGCAGGACGAAACCGGCCCAGCCGACCAGTGGCACCAGCCAGGCGTCCCAGGGGATCTGGCCTAAAACCTCCAGCCAGCCCATCTGCCTGCCCCCGGTCACGCCGTTATAAAATTCGGCGATCGCTTCCTGACTCTGGGGATACCAGCTTTTGGGCAAAAGCGGGTATAACACTTCCTCCCAGCGATTCTCGACCGATGCGAAGTGATAGGGGGCGGTTATGTTAATGAAAAAAGTCCGCGCCAACCCGGTCCAGGCAATCCCGGACAGCAGCACCATCAGGGCCCAGGTCACCAGCAGTTCTTTGCCGGTCAGCAGATTCCGGCCCTTGAACAGCCATCGAATGAAAACGGTAACTATCGCCAGCCACATGAAAAAATAAAACGGGGCCAGGGGAAAATGTCCGCCCGCCAGGGGCGTCCCCTGCCGGTAGGCATTGTTAAAGGGTGTAATCAGGCAGATCGCAAGGGCCAGAGCGCAGCCCAGCAAAATGGCGCGCAGCCGGATTCGGTGGCCGGAGGCTGTTGGTTCCGCTTCTGGTTGGGATTGACGGCTAGTGATGTTCCGCTGGTTTTCGGTTTCCATATAAATTCTTAAGGTTTCAGGTGTCAGATCGCAGGTGCCGGGTTTTTATATGCAACTATTTTTCTATTTGACCAATTTCCTATTTAACTAAAACCAACTATTCAACCAGCCCTAATTTTTTTTCAGCATCAATCAGCAGGGCTTCGTATTCGGCCTTGGTGGGGTCGTCAAAGGAGCGCCAGATGAGCAATTGCTTGCGAATCTCATTGAGAAAGGTCTTGTTGATCCGGTGCCAGGCGTTGGCTTCGCCGGTTTCTCGATTCAAGCGAATCGTTATTTCAAGAAAACCGGGCTCGGTAGCCGCACGCTTGAACTGGATCTCGACCTGCTGCATGATGCCGAAATCAAACGGCGCCAGCCAGACACGGGATCTGATCTGCAGACACTGCTCGTGGTCACAATTGTCTTCCTGGCAGTCGGAGGCGGTTTGAGCCAAGCCGGGCGGGCTTTGGCAGACAAATGCGAATTCGATATCGGCCGTTGAAAACATACCGTGGGTAATATCCCTGTGCCCGTCCACATATTCAAATAAAAATCCGCCGATACTGCGATGCTCTTGATAGGTCATCAGGAAAGGCAGGGTCATTTCGAGCTCATTGCCGCGGGCCGGCGGAAGCGTCCAGGTCCGATTGATATCCGGCATTGCAATTTCACCGGCTACTTTGGACGGGTAGATCACCGAAACCAGCACAACCCCTATTACCAGGACCATGGCCGCAACACCCGACATGGATGAATAATTTACGGTGATCCCTGACCATAGGGCTGTTTCGGCAAAGAGCTTGGCCGTAACCTGGGCCAGCAGATAACCGAATACCACGCTGAGAACGGCAAAGGCCATGGCCTCGGCAATAAAGAGAAACGACACGTGCGAAGGGGCCAGTCCAACCGAGGTATAAATCCCAATCTCGCGCTTGCGTTCATAAACACTGCCGATCATGGTGTTCAAAACAATGAAAACCGAGATAATCAGCGGGATTATAATATTGGGGACCCCGCTGTAGCTCATACTGTCACTGGCGTGGTAGAGGTAGGTACCGTCAGGCTCCCCGCTGAAAAGGGACAGCCCAAACCGATCGATCAGGTCCCGGGCGGTTTCTTCAACGGTATCCGGGTTGCGGGGATGGACGGCCACACCCTTTAAATGTCCCCCCGCCGCCAGCAAAAAGCGGTAGGGTACGATGAGGGTCAGATCTCCGGCAATGTGCTGATAGCGGCTTTGAAATTCCCTCACATCATCGCCGGATTCCATTGCTTCTTCTTCCACCTCGGTCAACTCCGATGACATTTCCCGTGGAAAGATTACCGGCGTCAATGGCTCGCCGTCCAAGTCGTTGCTCGCCTGCAATTTACTGCCGGAGAAGATACCGACAACCTTAAAGGGCATTCCCCAGAGCGAGACGTTCTGGTCCGGGTTTTGGGCAAGATCGATGTTCAGCTGCTCGGCCATGCGCCGCGGCAAAAGCACCGCCTGGTCATCGTCCGGCCTCAACCAGCGCCCGGCCAAAAGAATGGCGTCGAGTCCGGAGACAAGGGCCTCTTCGGCTGCAAGCCCCACCATCCCCTGGGCTTCAAAAGCCCGGCCGTTTGCATACACGGGTACTCTGGTCGAACGCGTGCGGTCCTCATCTTCCAGCCAAACGCGGGGGACGGCCATCGCCTGATCCCCAAAGGAATTCTCAATGCGGCCAAAGGCCTCCGGCGGCAGACTCCTCCAGTTTACGTTTTTTAACAGAAAACCTTGGTAGGCCGCCTGGCTGTCATATAACACCCGCGCATGCAGCCGCAGGGATTTGGCCGAGGTAAAGCTCATGATGGTAAACGTCAGGATGACCAGGGTGGCACAGGTCAGCGCGGTGCGCAGACGGCGGCGCCTCAGGTTGCTGACGCCCAGCAGAAACGCCGCTACAAACGCCTTCCAACGCCCGATTTCGCCGGATTGAATCAGCTGGGCATGGGTCTGCAACCCGGCCATTTCGTCTTCAAAGCGAAAAAAGATGATCAGCGTTACGATGAGCGACAATCCCATAATAAAGAACGCCAGGATGACAACCATGGGACTGTATGCCAGTCGGAAAGCAGGATGAACATTATAGATGATGATGATCAACAATACCAGGATGCCGATAAAAGCGACGATCCGCTTGTAAATATTGGAATAGGAAAACAGCAGGCGTTCGAGGCAGAAGGCAAAGGGGACAAACAGGGCAATGTAAAACAGCACGCCGTAAAGGACGTCTTTCTGGGTTTTCTCGACATCGTCGTAAACCCGGCTGGAAAGCGCCCATGAACGGGCGGTGGCTTCGAAAAACTGGTCATACTGCTGTTTTGCCAAAGCGGTCTCCGCCCGCTCCAGCTGTTTGATCCCGGCCTGTTGAAGATTGCGGATGCGTTCGTTGAAAATCCCACGTTTTTCAAGGTTTTCAATGCGCGGTGTCAGCAGGGTCCAGATATCCCGAGCGACCCTATACGCCGTGCGATGTAAAACCGGCCAGTTTTCCACCATGTAACCGCTGCCCTGGGGGTTGTCTTTGGTGGCGTTCAACAAAATCAATTTCTTGCGCAGCACACTGTCCGACAGGGTCAGCTTCAACGGGGTGCCGTCCTCTAAAAAAATGGTGGTGATGCTGGATGCATCGCGGTAATAGGAAATCCAGGTGTCCAGGCGGCTGTAAAAATATCGCAGGGGGTCGGCCTCACGCCGGCCGTCAATTACATTGCCTTTGTGAAGATAACGAAATGTGCGCGGCTCAAGAAGATCGAACAGGGTTATGCCCTTGCTGGCGAACATGATCAGATCGGTCTCCATGTGACGGCGAAACATTTTCACCCGGTAAGAGTTTTTACCGGTTTGCTCTTTGTCGATGGTCCACATGACCTTGCCGGTGACATCGTCAAATTTATACCCCTCGAAAATCACTTTGTGGTAACTGTGTTTCTTGTCGGCCAGGCCCCGCAGGTGAAATTTGCCCATGTGGTCCACGATGGCGTAATGGCGGGCCGGTCCCTGGTAGCACAGCAGCACCGATCCCGGCGCGGGCTTGTCCGCAAACAGCTCTCCGTGGCGCAAAAACTTGGCGTTGCCGTTGATTTCACTGATCCCGTTGCGGGGGAACACACCTTCATGGATTTGGGGCGCACCGGCCAGATGCTGAACCAGGCCGGCCACAACCGCATTCTGTTTTAAGGCGAATTCAAAATTGACGCCATCAGGGGTGTCGCCGGGCGTGCCCCAGGCCGATCGGGCATCATGGGTGGTAACAAAGGTCAACCCGTGAATTCCGGCCAGGGCGGTAACTTCGCCGCCCAGAGCCGGACGATCCAGAAAATAACTCTGCCATGAACGTCGCCGGCTCGGCCGCAGGGTATCCTTGTAAATGCCCTGGTCGCCGGTGGCGTTTTCAACCTTCAGCGCCCCGGCCCGCAGGACCTCGTCGAGCAGTGCATAGGCCCCCGTGCGGTTAATCCTCTCTCGAAACGGATACTGCCAGCCATAATTAAAGGCACCGAACCCGTCGCCGTGGCTGGATAGATGAAGCGATACCGCCGCTGTCAGATCGAAGACTTTGACCTCGCCGCGAAACGCCCTGGCACTGGCCAACAGGTCCAGCTGATTTTTGGCATCGGCGAGAATGGCTTTTTGGTCTTCAATTGCCTCAGGCACCAGGCGGGTGAGCATCTGTCGCTCGTCGGGCAGTAAATTCGTGTAGGCCGGCTTCCACACCAGCCGCCGCAGCAGCATCCGTTCAGCGGCCAGCTGGTCAATGAGCGCCTGGTTCTGGATCGCTTTCGCCCGCATTCGCAGCCATATCAAGCGGCGTGAAAGATGATCGGATACCGTCTTTATACGTTCTTCCAGAGCCGCCTTGATCAGGCTTTGACGCTCCTGCGCAGCCGCGTCATCCGGATCTGCCGGCTCAAATGCGGCCTGCTCCAATGCGGTAATGGTTTTGCGTGATTTTTTTACCAGGGCCTGCAAATCGCGCTTCATTTCGCGCTGGATTTTGGACCGTGTCGTCAGGCTCCACATCAATTCACGCATCCCGGCCAGCGTCTGGGCACGTCCACTGGTGGCAACCAGAACAACCGTCCGGCCGGGAGGATGATCCCTTAGATACCACGCCAGATTCAAAAGGGTGGCGACGCTCAAGGCTTCATCGGCTCCGGGCGACAGGCCGGCAACCCAGGCGGTGCTGTCGTAAAACGCCTCCACCATCACCGATTGCTCCTTGAGATCGGGATCGGCTCCGGGAACAATGGCGTACACATTTTGGGTGATAAGGTTGCGCCAGCTTGTTTTCGATACCAGGTTGACGTTTTCGGCCAGCCGGCCGGCCGGCCTGGTTTCAAAGCCGGGGAACAAATCCTCGAGCTGCCTGGCCGGCATCCAGAAACGGGGAAATTGAATGGGCGAAAGCTCAAACTTCTCTTCAAACCGGACTCGGGATGATGTCCCGCGATCCACGTATATTAAGGCCTTGGCACCCAGATTGGCAACATGCAGCCAGTTTTTACCGGAATCAAACTCCATCAGGATGATGCCGCCCTCGATGGCCTTGCCGTTAAGATCGTGCAGGTCGCCCCGGCCGACATAGACCAGCGGGGCTTTAATTCCGGGAGGCGCAATGGTTTGAGGCGTAACCGCGTTACCCCACAGCGGTCGGATAGGCAGTGCTTCCACGCGGCCAGGTATGCTGATGGTGCTTTTTTCATCCTGCAAGACGGGAACCGCAAATTCGTGGGTCCCAACGGTCTCAAAGCCAAGTTGTTCGAACCGTTCCTTGATATAGGCTGCGGCTTCCCGGTTACCGTCGGAGCCTGTGCTGCGGTCTCCAAAAGAAGACAGCCGCAAGATTGTTTCTTTGAAGGCCTCCGGTTCGTTGGGCGCTGCCAGGGCGTCGGTCGCCGGTAACAGCCAATTTAACAGTAACAGTGATAGGAAGAGAAACAAAAAGTGGCGGGTTCCGGGCCGCGCGGTGCGCGTGGCGCGACGGTTGAACCGAAGATTCAATGCCGGTATGCCGTCAATACCATCACCATCCGTTGGTAATTGATATGTCAGACGTCTTTTTTTCATTTTTATAACAACCTTAATTGTTGCATTCGGATGTGACAAAATCAATCGCGCCTTCAACGGTTACGGGACATCGGTCGGCACGGTGACCAACCCTGCGCCGATCTCTGCCGCCGGCAACTCGTTACCCGCAACTATTCCCTCGATCCAATCTGACCGATGGAAATCGACAGTTCTTCGCGGTCCTCGATTTTGTCGACCCGGCCGTCCCGGATCCAGATCACCCGGTCTGAAACATTGAGCATTTTAAAATCGTGGGTCGCCGAAATCACCGTTACACCGCGATCCTGGCTCAACCGTTTCAACAGCGAGATGATCTCTTCCCCGGTGGTCAAATCCAGGTTGCCGGTGGGCTCGTCGGCCAGGATGATTGCCGGATCATTGGCCAGCGCCCTGGCAACGGCAACGCGCTGCTGCTGGCCGCCGGAAAGTTCAAAGGGTTTATGGCTGAAACGATCACCCAGGCCAACCAGATGGAGAAGCTCCATGCCTTTGTCAACGGCCGCGTCATTGTTCATGCCGGCAAAAACCATTGGCAGGGTCACGTTTTCCAGGGCGGTCATAACCTGAATAATGTTAAAGGTTTGAAAAATATAGCCTATTTTGCGGCAACGCAGCCAGGCCAACTCGTAGGCATCCAGTTGCGCAATGTCCACCTCATCGATGAAGACTTTGCCGGAAGTCGGTTTATCCAAGCCCCCGATCATGTTAAAAAGGGTGCTTTTGCCGGATCCGGACGGCCCCATGATGGAAATATAGTCACCTTTGACGATCTCAAGATCTATCCCCTTGAGAGCATGGACGTCGATCTTGCCGAGCTTAAATACTTTGGTAACACCCGTAACTCGAACAATACTGCCGGCCCCTGCCATGGCATCTCCTTTGTCGTTTCACCCGAGGCACTTCCAGTGCCAGCTCATAGCTGATAGTTCATAGCTGATAGCTGAAGTATCGAATACTACTTCGATTCTAGTATATTAGTCGTGCGTTATGATATTATCGCTCGAAGTCAGCTATCCCGACAGCTTCCGAATTCCGCATTCCGATTTCAACATTCTTGTTATTGCTCCACCCGCATCGCTTCCACCGGTTGCATTCGAGCCGCGATGAGAGCCGGATAAAACACACCCAGCAGGCTCAACAGGCAACCGACGCCGGTGGCAATCAGAATCGAAACGACCAGGCTGGTCAGGGATATCGACTTCAGCGACTCGAGGCCAAAGCGCAACCAACCATTGAACAGGGAAAAAACAGCTCCCAGCAGCGCACCCAGCCCGGCGCCGGCCAAACCCTGTATACCGGCCTCGAGGATAAAGAGGCGCAGGATGAATCGATCCAGGGCACCTAAGCATTTCATGGTTCCGATTTCCCGGAAACGCTCCGTCACGGCCATTAACTGGGCGTTGACGATCCCGACGACACAAACCAGCAGCGATAAGATGACCAGCCACCGTTGCTTGGGGCTGCTGCCCACGCTAAGATCTCCCGGCTTGAGATCATACCCGGAATTTTCCAGCTGCCGCCGCAACTCCGGATCCTTCTTGGCAAGCATCCCGTTGGCAATGTCGTTGCTGACCCCCACAAAACTTAAAAACGAAACGGCCAACACCAGGCTCATGGTGGTGATGAGTGACCGGAAGAATCGGACCTTTATGCTTTTGATGGAGATTTCCACCGACTTTAAGAACGGAAGTTTGACCTGCCGTTGCACCTGCCCGGTGTCATTTTGCGATTCTGATAGAATTTTTTCTGCAGGCATAATCAGATCCTCGAGCGAATAAATCTGACATCAGCAAGAAGATAGAACTGCTTGACGGCGCTTAATAATGCAAGTAGTAGAAATTCCTCTTATTTCTACAGTTAGGGGATGGTGATTCAGTACCAACCATCTGTAACGTGTTACACAAAAATTGGCAATGGCTTTTTTCGGAATATAAGTGCTCCGGCTATGAATTCAATCTTTTTCGAATTTAGTGTCAACCAAGTTAGCACATTGGAAATTTAATGTAAATGAGAACGATTCCTAATACCGCCGGGCCTGTTCGGGGGAG
>JAFDCJ010000102.1 GCA_019312835.1 Deltaproteobacteria bacterium | reverse complement strand
TTGGAAGAATAAGCCATGGCGCCGCCGGTTGCCAGGATCAAAACCGTGATAAGAATAAAATTTTTGATTTGATTTTTTTTCATAACAATCTCCTTTCAGATAAAAATGTCTAAAGAGTTCAGTTGGCCGAATCCGCCAGAAAAGGCGGCGGACAATGTGCCCGGCAGAATGACTTGCGTTGCCGAGGCGCGTAAACTTTCTGTTAGTTGATATTGCCGTCATGATTCAATTTTACTTCAGGCACCGCCAATTGCAATTCAAAGAAGTGTAAAAGAAACCGGGTAGAATTTTACATAACTTTTACTTTGAAAATCGGGAGGGCTGGTATACACTATTGGCATGTCGTGACAGTCGCAGTCGGGTATCGATGCGGTCTTGCATCGGTCAATTGGTTTGAAAGGTTTGCTGATTGCGCCGGCCCGCATCGACGCGCATCGATATCGTCAACTTCCGTGCCGCTCATTTTGCTAAAGGCGATGATTGGCAGACGGCGGTCACACAGATAGGCCCTGCTGAGTTTTGACTTTTCGGTTTTCAGGCTGACACCTGATGTGTTTAGGGGAACGAACGCATGAAAGATGCCAAAGCCAGGATCCTGGTTGTTGAAGATGACACGGCCCTCTTGCGCGGTCTGATGGATGTGCTGGTATTCAACGGCTATCAAGTCAAGGGCATCGAAGACGGCGGGGAAGGTCTCAGGGTGGGAACCGGTGAACAATTCGATCTGATTCTACTGGACGTGATGCTGCCGACGCTCGATGGTTTCTCCATTTGCAAAAAGATCCGCAGGCAGAAGCCAACCCAGGGCATTATCATCATTACGGCCAAGGGGGCGGAAGATGACATCGTGACGGGTTTTAAAGCCGGGGCGGATGACTACATCACCAAGCCCTTTTCTCTGCGTGAAGTCATGGTGAGGGTGGAGGCGGTCCTGCGGCGCACCGGAAAGCATCTGGGCGACGAAGAAGTCCGCTGCCGGGGCATATTTTTCGACGGTAAAAATCTGAAGGCCAGCGCCGGAGAACAATCGGTGGAACTCACCCGCCGGGAGCTGGATATCATTATTTACCTGCACCGCCATCAAGACAGAATTGTCTCCAAAAAAGAGCTTCTCACCGAGGTGTGGCATTACGCCGACGCGGAGATTGAAACCCGCACGGTGGATATCCACATGCTGAAACTACGCAAGAAAATTTCTGGGCTGATCGGCGTTAAACCGCTGATTGAAACCATCAGAGGGGAGGGGTACCGGTTGTTGCTGGAGTAAGCCCGGCGAAACTTAACAGCGCTGGTTGCCTAACCAACACTGAGCTGAAAACTGCTGGCATAAGGTAGAAGGTTGAAGGTACAAGGTTTGAAGACGTCAGATGCCCATTGGGCATAAATTGAGGAACTGTGAATTAAGGAAATTAGGGATTAGTTGTTATATAGCTGCCAAACTTGATGATACAAAAATTCCTCGATTCCTAGATCCCTTAATTCCTAAATTATTAAATTACAGGTAAACATTTATCTCGACGCTTAATAACCCTCCTGCACCATGAAACGACTTAAGTTGCTTATTATAATCTTTTCCGTGGCCCTTTCGGTACCGCTGGCCTATTTTGTCGTACGGACCTATCAAGGTCTGGCGCAGGAAGAAGTCGCGACACTGCGTTATTTTGCCGACGCCATGTTCGATAAGATGGAGGGGGCGCTGGCTGAGATGGTGAAAAAGGAAGAAGGACGCGCCATCGATGAATTTAACTATGAGATAATGCCGTCCGGCCGGCAGAAAGATGCCGGCAAGCCCCAACCCTCACCCCTGTCCCGGCTTCCCCGGGAGAACTACATTCTTGGATATTTCCAGAACAATCCGGACGGTTCCTTCCAGACACCCCTGGTGGCCGGCTCCGGGGTCGTGCCCCCCGATCACAGCGACCGGATCGAGGCCCTGAAGGTCGCCAATCAAATATTTAACCGCAAAAGGGTTGCCGCCACTGACCGGATTCAACCGCGCCCGGCTGAAGTTGCGGTGCAGGAGGAGGTCAAAAAAGAAGCCGCTTTTGCCGACAAATACATTGCTTCATCCCGCAGCCGGGCGTCCAAATCCTACCTGGGGCAAAAGGAAAAGAGACTGGAAAAGATCACCATCGGCCAGGCTGCCAATATTGCCGGGCAGCAAGAAGCCCAAACGATGCGCAGTGCGCCGGCTGCCGCCGAGCCCGAAGACGACCGGGAAGACCCGTATCCAGTCAAATCTCAGGCGGGCGGCAGGGCGCCGGCTGCCGAAACGAGGCCAGCGCGTAAAATGGATCTGCCAGAGGCTTTGGAAGCCGCCCCGCCAGCGCCGGTTGCCGATGTCGATGAAGCCGCGGGTTTTCAGGTGGAGGTGGCACCACTGCAGGCGGTATTTTTAAATGACGATCAGATTTTCGTTTTTCGCCGCATTATGATCAATCAGCAAATTTACCGTCAGGGATTTGTCCTCAAGGTCAATGCCTTCCTGGCGCACCTTGCCCGGACCTATTTTAGCACCCAACCCATGGCCAGCTTTACAGGACTGAAGCTCAGTGTCGTGGACCAGGGGCGCGAAGCCGGCACGGTGCAGGCCGGCCCCTTTTCTGAAAGCGCCGGCATTATTCTGAATCGCGGCTTTCCATCGCCATTCAGCTTTTTAAAAGCCGTTTTGACCTGCTCGCAAATCCCGAGATCGGCCGGTCGCCGGACGCTGAACATCATGCTGATCGTGCTGGCAGTTATCGTTTTAATCGGGCTGTTTGCCATCTACCAGAGCGCCCGGGCCATTGAAGGTCTGGCTGAGCGGCGCTCCCAATTCGTGTCCTCGGTTACCCATGAATTGAAGACACCCCTGACCAATATCCGGATGTATATCGAAATGCTCGAACAGGGCATTGCCAAAAGCCCGGACCGCGAGCAGGAATATTTCCGGATACTCGACTCGGAAGGTGCCCGGCTCTCCCGTTTGATCAACAATGTTCTTGAAATGTCCAAACTGGAGAGACGACAGCGCCATTTAAATCTGCAGACCGGCACCTTTGCCGAGGTGGTTGACGAAGTCGAAAGGGTGATGGCGGAAAAACTTAAACAGGAGGGCTTTTCCTTAACCGTTGCGCTCGAGGATATCCCGCCGTTTAAATACGATCGCGAAATGATGATTCAGGTGTTGATCAACCTGATCGAAAACAGCATGAAATTCGGCAAAAGCGCGCCTCAACGCGATATTCATATCCGCACCGAGATGGAAGGCCGCCACGTCAACATACTGGTATCCGATACGGGACCGGGTATCCCCCGCCAGGCCCTGAAGAAAATCTTTAATGATTTTTACCGCGTTGAAAATGCCCTCACCCGCACCACCCGAGGGACCGGCATCGGCCTGGCGCTGGTGAAAAAATTCGTTCAACTCATGGGCGGATCGGTGACGGCCGCCAACAACAGCGGTCCGGGCTGTACCATCACTATTTCCCTGCCGGCGGCAGGGAAATAGTTGAGCGGTTGAATGGTTAAATAGTTGATATACGGATAGGAGATGCGACCGCGGGATGATAGCATTATGGCGCCACTCACATATAATGTCTTTATATCAACGGGTTATGGGGTTTGAAATCGATAGGGTTGCTTTTTGGCGGCCGATATCCGAGGCCGTCCCTGCGCAGAACCGCCAACGATACCTGATAAACTTCAAACTTTTAAAAAAAGCATCATTTTTGGGTTGATTTTTTTTTCTTTTTGACGCATTAATTGCTCTTTAAATTAGCCCTTTGTTGTTGGTTTGGTTTGTTAACTATTTAACCAATCAACGATTTGACTAATCAACTAAACTTGTACAGGGGAGATGAGGATGTATAAGATTAGCCTTGGCGTTTTATGTTTGGTTCTGGCGATAATTTTGGGGAATGCGATGGTTGTAACCGGATCGGGTGATGCGGACGAAATGTGTGTCCCAATGGGAACGATAATGCTGGAACCGTTGCCAGGCGTTGAGGCCAAACGGACTCCTGTCGATTTTCATCATCCCACCCACTTTGGTTTCAGCTGCCAAACCTGCCACCACAAGTGGATCGAGCTGGATAAGCCCATCGCCGGATGCACCACCAGCGGCTGTCATGACGTGGCCGAAGCGCCCAAGCCGGCGGATACCGGTTCGGGGGATAAAGAACTGGCCGCCAGATACTACAAAACGGCCTTTCATAACCTGTGCATCGGCTGCCACAAGGAAATGCAGATCCAGAATAAAGCGCTGGAGCTGTCCGGCCGCGTCCTCAAAGAAAATTTACCCAATACCGGTCCCACCGGCTGCGTTCAGTGCCACCTAAAAGAGGAATAAGCCAGCCGCCGGCAGACGCGAGCAAAATATAGCGAAATTCCGATCTAAAACAAAAGATTTACGATACCCTGCTGCGTTTCAGCGGGGTATTTTTTTTATCCGGCACCTGTCTTTCTGTGATAGCGCGCCGCCATGCACGGCGGATATCACCGGGATACCGGCTTTGGCGACGCCCCGCTCACAAAAGGGGGCAGCTCGAGCAAGAGGCCCCGGTTTGGGAGGTAAAAAACTGATCTATCCAGGCCAATGGGCAAAGGCGGTATCGATTCGGCCCCTGTATCGGGACTCAATGTAATCTTTTCTGCCTTAATTTTGTCAATCCATCCAGACGTGTCGTAATAATCTCCGGCCGGCAGCCGTTAGATCTGGCAAAGATTGACAGAATCAAGCCTTGATCATTCAAAGTGAGATAAAAACCTGTAATTTTTGAGAATGCTTTAAGACTGGGGCTTTCACGACCCCCTGGGCGGATGTGTGATATCTGACCCGCCCTGAGCGCTTGCAGCAGATCGACGCCTTTGATTTCGGTTGATGCGGGCCCATCGAACACCTGGCTTCCTTTAAACGGACCCAGGGTATAGTCCTGCACCAGTTTTTTGAAAATACGGCTGAGCCTTTCCGGTTTGGCATAGCACCCGATACCGTTAACAGTCTGTGGTTTCATTATAAAATCCTTCAAGATTCGAGGTCCGACGTTCAAGGTTGTCCAGCTTGCAGAACGTGCACAATTGCATCTCTGCGGCAAAAAAGCGTCCGTATCATCCGAACAGACCGGATTTCCTCAGATGCGGCAATGACGCGCAGCGCTGGACCATAGCGGTCTTTAAGGCCATCCGAAATGGACGCTGTCCGCTCAAACGGAGAGATGGGCTCTAATTCAGTACACACGCATCATTGAAATATTCGGTGGCCTCCTCCACCGAATCGAACATGATCCAGTCCCGCCAGACGACCACCCCGTTCTGCCTGCGGGTGAGTTCAATCGTCGTGTTGCCGTGATACTCATAGCAATCGTAATAATCCGGGTGCGAAATGTCTTTGGTCATTTGGGTTGCCTCCTTTCGGCGCTGAGAATGGGTTGGTAAGGTAAAGCCTTTTTCGCATTTTAAATCCAACTTTAGCAGGGTGGTGTGACAGATCCGGTCACAGTTTCTGGAAGAAATTGATTATTTTCAAAAAAAAACATAAAAACTTGTAAATGAATAACTTTCGAGGCATCCTGGACAGAAGACAGAGGACAGGCGACAGAGGACAGACGTCAGATAACAGAAAGCCGATGAACCGGCAGCGTACCTGGAGTTTGGTTTTGGAAGTTAGGCTTAAAGAGTCTGATTCGCAATCTGTCTTCTGTCCTCTGCTTTCTGTCTTCTAAACAATGAAGCCATTAAACAAGTAGGAGGAGGAGAATGGCACGCGGTGACCAATTGGCGCGACAGTGGAAGATAATTCAATCCCTGATATCTTCGCGGCACGGCAAATCCGTTTCCGATCTGGCTGAAGCGCTTCACTGCCACCGGCGGACGGTATACCGTGACCTTGAAGCCCTGCAGGTGGCCGGATTTCCGGTTTACACGGACAGGGTCGGCGGCAGGAATCTCTGGGCCCTGCTGGACACCGCCAAAAACAGTATTCCCATTCCGTTCAGCCTGCCGGAACTGATGGCCCTGTATTTCAGCCGAGGAATGATGAAAGTGCTCAGAGACACCGTGTTCTTTGACTCCCTGGAATCTCTGTTCGATAAAATCAAAGCCACCCTGCCGCCCGCGTACATTGATTATCTGGGAAATATCGAGGATAGCCTGGAAGTGAGGGCCAGACCGTATAAACAGTACGGCAAACTGCGGGACGTCATCGAAATGGTCAGTGAAGCGGCGGTCAGCAAAAAGCAGATTGAAATCACCTATTATACGATGAGTCGCAAAAGCCAGACCCGCCGTAAAATAGCCCCTTACAAGATCTGGTATTTTGACGGCACCTTTTATTTAATCGCCAATTGCGGTTTGCGTGAGGATATCCGTATTTTTGCCCTGGACCGGATCAAAGCGCTTACGATCACCGACGAATCCTTCACAACCCCGGAAGATTTCAACATCGATGAATTCATGCGGTCCAGTTTCGGCGTGTTTCACGGCGAGCCGGTCCATGTCCGCATCTGGTTTGCACCTGATATTGCCGAATACATCGGGGAGAAAGTCTGGCATGACAGCCAGCGCCTTGCGTCGCAGCCAGACGGGTCCGTTATTTTTGAAGCCGAAGTCGCCGGCATCGAGGAGATCAAATACTGGGTTTTGAAATGGGGGTCCAAGGCGAGGGTATTGGCGCCGGATTCATTGCGTGAGGAGACGCGCAGAGAAGTCGAGGCCATGCTGGGAAACTATTCCGATGCTATTGGGCCGGGGCCAGATTCTGTTCACTGAATTTCAACAATTCATTGAGTACCCATGGCTTGGGAACGCCCCTAAGCTTCCTTCCATTAATAAACAGGGTCGGTGTCGCGGTCACGCCGGCGTTGATGGCGGCCTGAATGTCTTCCGTTACGATGCCGAGACCGCGGCGCGAATCCAGGCAACTGTTAAACGCTTCTAAATCCATTTCGATCCGATCGGCAATATTTTGAACCACCGATCGGGAGATTTTTCCCTCGGTTTCAAAAGCGATATCGTGGTAGGCCCAGAACTTGCCCTGCTCCTGGGCGCACACGGCGCCTTCAGCCAGCAAACAGGCGCCGGGGTGGATATTGGAAGAAAGCCCTGGGTTGCAGGCTTTATCCAGCGGGTAGTGCCGGAAAACAAAGCGGGCTCTATCGTGGTTGCCGGAGCCTGCAAGCTTGAGGAACTTGGCGGCTTTGGCACAGTATGGGCACAAGAAATCGCTGAATTCCACCACCGTCAAACCCGCACTCTCCGAGCCCATGAAGGGCCGTCCTTCAATCTTGAGCGAATGGGATTTTTGCCGCAATAGATTTTCGCTAACTTTGGCCAGCTGTTGCTTGTCACTGCCGGTCAGTGAACCGGCAAGCAATTGGGAGCCGGCAAGACCGATCACGGTGGTGAGCAACACAGCACCGATCAAAAACCCTTTAATGACGTTGCGATAATAAAGCGCAACCGCCTGATCCTCTTTTTTGCCGGGGAGTATGGTTAGCCAGGGTGCCCTTGGTCTAGGTTCGCGCCACACCTGGGGTGCAAGCAAAAGGATAAGCGCCACATTAATGCCATAGGTAGCCAGGCAAAGACCACAGACCGCGCGGATTCTGAAAATCATTGTATAGGCGAGATACAGATCCACCACCAGGCCTGCCAATGTGAGCAGCAAGGCCCACCGGATAAACACCCTCCCGCAGTCTTTTCTGAAAATCAGGCTCCCGAGGCCCAGCAGTGCCAGGGCCCCATAATAAACGACGCCCCATGCGGCCAGCGGGATTCCCAGAAAGATGCTGTACGGGCTGGATGAGACCGAATTGCAGCCCAGCCCATTGCCGCTGCCGCACAAAAGACCGCTCTTGATTTCCCCCATGGTCAGGGCGATATGAAATGAATACAGATAAAGGCAGATCCCAAGGCCAGCCAATGCTGCGGTTATGAGAAGCCAGCCGGACCATGGGTTCAGGTAGTTGACATCCCCGGCGTTGACGCTATTTTTGACCGTATTTTTTTTTCCCATTTTTCCAAACTTCCTGGATTCCTGCCGCCAAGACCGTGTCAGCATTGGCAAACCTGCAGGTGCCCCGGTTTTGTCATCCCGGACTTGATCCGGCATCCACTGCTGGTTCAAAGCCCTGGGCTTCTGGCTGCCGGATCAGGCCCGGCATGCCCCAGAGAGAATAGCCCCTTTTTTGCCTGCGACACGGTCTGCTGCGCGGTAATGACAAAAAGAAATCATCATGTGTTTACGAATATGCAGGCCCGGACATTAGCGCAATTTTCAGATTAAGACAATTCTTTAATGGCCTCTCGCATCAGACGGCCGATGGCCATTCTTTGCGGGCATCTCTGCTCTGCTTTTAAATAGTCGACGGTAGCCATCCGGCGGCGGATGCCAGCCGGCATTTTATTAAACTCTTCCATGGCGTAATGCCGATCGCCGTAGCTGCGGCAATACATGAGATAGCGCATGACATCGCCGATGGGAACATTCTCGCCCACAGCCGCCTGACAGATGTTCGTGCACCCGGTGCAATAATCGGATTGGGTTTCCCTGGCATAACGCTGCAGGAGTCCGGTATCGCGGACCGATAATTCCGTTTTGTTTACGGCGGCCGCTATGTTGGACATCAGAATGCTCATGTTCGGCATCTGGGAGCAGATATTGGCGATGTCGGGATTTTGCCAGACGGCGATTAATTTGGCCTGGGCATCGGTAAACCCTTTTGCCAGGAACCGGCCGGCCATCTCCATTTCGGTGTCGGTATCCGTGCGCACAGATCCCCCGCCCTGGGTTTTCATGGCAGTCAATCCGATGCCGGCTTTTACACAGGCATCAACGGCCCTGCGCATCGCATCGGTGTGCATCAGGCGGTAATTATAGGTCATCATGATTCCGTCGATCCAGCCCAATTTGGCTCCCGCCAGCATGCATTCTTCCATGTTGCTGTGGGTACTGAAGCCGAAAAAGCGGATTTTACCGGCTGCCTTGGCCCTTTCTGCCCAGTCCCTGGTGCTGTCATCGAGTTCGTCGATGCTATAGATGCTGTGGACAAAATAAAGATCGAGGTAATCGGTATTCATCCTTTCAAGGGAGCGATTTAGCAGCCTGGTCATCCCATCCGGATCACGGGCATCGGATTTGGAGACTAAAAAGACCTTTGGGCGATCCTGAGGATATCTTTCGAAATATTTGCCGATGCCCCTTTCGCTGCCGCGCTGATAACAGTCGGCCGTGTCCCAGTGGGTGACGCCCCAGCGCAGGGCCTGTCTCAGCATCAACTGATTGGATGCGATGTCGAACATCCCGCCCAGGGAGAGAATCGATACCTCGGCACCGGTTCGGCCAAAGGGGCGCGCGGGCACTTTGGTCGGCGTTGCGGCCGCAGCTTTGAGTGGATCCGCTGACGCCATGAGGGCACCCAGGCCGGCGGTTCCGGTGGCTTTTAAAAAATGCCGGCGCGTCCAGTGATTTTTCGTTGCTGACATGATGAAGATCTCCGCTGTTTCTATTTGGTTGACACGTCCGGGGAATTCGCCGGCCCGGTGTGATAGTCGATTGTCGTACCTTAATGGTGAATGATGAAGCTTAAATCCGGTTTTCCCTGCACTTAACCATCGGCAAATAACGCCCTAACTCCCCGGGGGGCTATGACAGATCCTTCAACGCTTCCCGCATCAGCCGACCGATGGGCATTTTTTGGGGGCACCGACGCTCGGCGGCAGAATAATCGGCATTTGCCATATGTAATCGGATCTCCGGTGCAATTCTGCGAAAACGTGTGCATGCCCGATGGGGATTTGCGTAACTGCGCGCATACATGAGATAGCGCATGACATCGCCGATGGGAATATTGCCGGTCACCGCCGATTCACAGCGATCGGTGCAACCGGCACAGTAGGCCCGTCGCGTTTCCCGCGCATATTGCTGCATTAACGCGTTTCCGTCCGCTGAAAGCTTCTGCTGATCCCTTGCCGCGGCAACGTTGGCCTTCAGGATGGTCATATTGGGCATCTCCGAGCAGATGCTGGCGATAGACGGGTTGGCCCAGACGGCCTTGAGTTTGGCCTGGGCATCGGTATAGCCCTGTTCTAAAAACTTGCCGACCAGTCGGCGCTCGGTTTCAGTCTCGGTGCCGGCCTGGCCTTCGCCCTGGGTTTTCATAGCCGTCAAACCGATGCCGGCTTTTACACAGGCATCAACGGCCCTGCGCATCGCATCGGTGTGCATCAGGCGGTAATTATAGGTCATCATAATACCATCGATCCAGCCAAGCTTTGATGCGCCCATCAGGCATTCTTCCATATTGGTGTGGGTACTGAAGCCAAACAGGCGAATCTTGCCCTCGGCCTTCTTTTTTTCAGCCCATAATTTGAGGTCATCGTCAAGCTCGCTGGAATTTCCGACGGAGTGCAAAAGATAAAGATCGACGTAATCGGTCTTCATGCGCTCCCGCGATAAATCAAGGTCCTCGCTTTTGCCCTTCAACGTCCAGGCGTAGGTTTTGGAGACCAGGAAAATTTTTGGGCGGTCCTGGGGGTATTTCTGAAGATATTTGCCGAACCCTTTTTCACTTCTGCCGCCCATGTAAGAATGAGCGGTATCCCAATAGGTCACCCCCCACTTGAAGGCCTGACGCAGAACGAGCATGCTCAGCGAGGTGTCGAGGCTGCCCCCAAAAGAGAGAATGGAGACGTTGATTCCGGAGTTTCCAAAAGGCCTCAGCGGCATGTGGCCGGATCCTTCGGAAGCATTAGCCGTCCTGCAAAACGGTGCCATAACCGATCCGCTGCCGGCAATGCCGGCGGCTTTAAGGAACTCCCGGCGGGACCACGTATTTTTTTTGACCGTCACTGCAGATTATCCCTTTATCGATTTTTGTTCCGATATTGTTTGAATAACGGTTGTTCGCTGTCGATTGTCAGGGAATGCTCCCTTTCAATCCATTCACCCTTGACCACCAACGATTAACTTTCTACGGCTCCTTTAATAAGAGCGCATGCTCGCGCGATCTGGATTCATTTTCGGCCGTCACCCGAATAGCCCTTTTGCCCGGGACCGGGCATTCATGTTCGCAAATGCCGCAGCCGATGCAGCGGTTGGGATCGACGTAGGGTTGCTGCAGTTTTACCAGGATTTCGATCCGGCTGCCCGGTGGCGGCGGCGGCTCAAAAGCCAGGTCGCCGGCTACTTTCATTCCCCTTTCCCAGTTGCTGATAATCCTTCTCGGGCGAGTGTCGGTCGCCGCCACCGGCCGGCAGTAATAATCTCCGGTGGCATATTGGTCAACCGCAAGGTCGGCTTGTTGGATTTCGACGTAAAAGGCATCCGCCCTCTCGACCACCGGATCGGATCCGAGGTTGATGGTGTTGAACACCGTGCGAGTCGTGATAGCCTTGGGGCTTACCGGGCAGTTTTCCTGGCAGACGATACAGGGCCGATCCATTGCCCAGGGCAGACAGCGACCCCGATCGATAAACGCCGTTCCGATGGTAACCGGTCCTTGATCGGCAAAATCGCCCTGGCCTTTGCGTTCATCTAGACTGAGCGGCCGAATGGCCGCCGTCGGACACAAATGGCCGCAGGCAATGCAGTTCAGCTGGCAGCCGCTGGTGCCGATCCTGAAGTTGAGCACCGGGGTCCACAGGCCCTCGAGACCGGCTTGCAGACCGGCCGGGTGAATGACGTTGGTCGGGCAGATGCGCATACACTGCCCGCACTTGATGCAGCGCGACAGAAATTCCGGCTCCGTCAATGCCCCCGGAGGACGGACCAGGGCGGGACTCCAGTTGGTGGACAGGTTACCGCTGACCCGCAGTGCCGGTATGACAGCTGCCCCGGATAGGGCCGAGACCAGAAACTGCCTGCGGGACAGGTCAAGCGCCAGGATCTCGCCGGTGGCCGAGGGAGCGTTTTGATAGGTCATCAGACCGTGGCGGCAGTCGCCCATGCAGTTGAAGCACAGCACGCATTCGTAGAAGCGGATCTGAGTGGTCGGCGAACAGCCCCCCTCGCAGTGTTTTTCGCAGGCATGACAATAGGAACAGTCATCACTGGTTTTGCCGATGCGCCAGAGGGCAAAGCGGCTTAAAACACCAAAAAGCGCACCGGCCGGGCAGATAAACCGGCAGTAAAACCGGGGCACCAGGAGATTTAATAAAACCGCCGCAATAAACACCGCCGCAATCAACCAGGTCCCGTCATATAATCGCGGAGCCGGCGTCCATCTCAAGGATGTCTGATCCATCAGCGGCAGGACGATCAAATTTATTGAGCGGGATACCAGCGCGATGGGATCCAGCAATCCAATCTGAAGAGAGGCCGATGGTGTGCGGCCGGCTTTGAATATAACGCTCGACAGCACCCAGACCACCACAAGGCCTAAAAACACTCCGAGGGCCCCGGGGATACCTGTCCGGGTTTGACCCAGGGTGTGTCTGGCCGTAATTGCCAGGGCCGCCAGAACCAGGATGACGAAGAGCCACAAATTGCTGCGGGGCAGGCGAATGAGATCAACGACCAGTTCCAGCGCTGATATGGTCAGCAGAAACACCAGAATCCAATATTTGATCACCTGTCCCGGGTGATAGGTGTTGAGTCTAATTTTGGCTGCAGTCTTCTTTTTGCGGTTGGCGATATAGCCGCTAAACTGATGGATGGCACCAAACGGGCATACCCACCCGCAGAAAAATCTTCCCAATAATATCGTCAGGCAAACGGTTGCAAGCCCCCAGAGCAGCCCGGCGTATACCGTACGGGTGCTCAGCAAGGTGGCCAGGCCGACCAGGGGATCGAGCTGAAGGATCCAATTCACCGGCCATCCGCGCAGCTGCCACCATTGGTCTCCAATGGCAGTCACCAGGCAGAACCAGATGAAAACGATAAAGAAAAAAGATTGGCTGATGCGTCGGGTGGTTCTGATGTCCATAAATCGCGAATAGGCTCTAATATTTACAGGTTTATAATAGCATAAATGGTTTTAAGTATCCAAGGACAGAAAACAGATGACAGATTTTGACGGTTCAGATCACGACCTTCCCATCCGGCATCTGTCTTCTGTCCCCTGACTTCTGTCATCTGACTTGAGTTTCCACCGGATTGAGCGACCGGTAGTCGGCGGTGCCCAGCCCGGCCGCCTCTGCCATGCCGATGAACGGCAGCTCGGACACTGATCGTCCCAGCAAGGTCGCGCCGCAGGCGTCAACGGCCACCTGATCCGTGCCGGCGATCATGGTATCGGTTGCTTTCAGGTCTGTCAGCGATCCGCCGGTGGGTCCGTTGGTCATCATCGTCGTGGTTCCGTCCAAAATTACCAGCGTCGGCCGGATCATCATGGCCAGCTCGGTGATAATTGTCTGAATGTTTTGATGGAAAATGTTGCGGCGGCCGCCCAGAAGTCCATACCAGTTTTTCATTATCATCGACGCACCGCTGCGATGGTGATCCTTGACCGGAGCCGTGCCGATAATTTTGTTGATGTCTTTCAGGGGACCATAAAGTATCGGCCATTTGCGAATCAGTTTTGCATCCGGCACCGTCAATGGCGCAAACGCATCATCGCGCGGCAAGACCAATCGGGCGCCGGCACTGCGCGCGGCATCAGCAATGCCGCTCAGCGTAAAACAGCTGCTCGGATCATTGATGGGGTTATCGGTCACGATAACCGATGATGCGCCGGCATCAAGGCAAAGGCGCGTCAGCTCAGCGACGACTTGCGGATGGGTTGTGGCCGATAGCATTTGCGGCGAGGCGAAAGCGGCATTGACTTTCAACATTACCCGATCGCCTTTTTCAATGAAGCTTTCAATTCCGCCGATGCTCTTCACCGCCAGGCGAAGGGTGTCAGCCCGGTTGCGGCCCCGGATGATGCTCATCCTGGGCGCCATGCCGGGAATTGAGAAATCCGGCAGGCGAATATCCGATTGGTCGTGTTTGGATCGCGCCGGGCCTTTGGTATCATGAAACCAGAGGCCAATAGCGCCGGCTGCTGCTATTGAGCCGCCAGCCTTGATGGTGCGGATCATAAACTGGCGCCGGGTCAGATCTTGTTTATCCGAATTAGAACCCATTATCAGAGTAGTCCATCATTCCAACATTTATTCAGGGGCGTCGCCTTTAAGCATATCATAGAGTCGCTGGGATAGTTGCATGGCCAGTTCCTTGTTGTCGGTCTCCCTTACGCCGGCGACATAGGAACCGCAGGAAAAAATAACCTCATAGGTTTCCAAAATTTCAACCAGCCTGGCACCTTTGATCGGCAAGTCGGCGTCCCGGTATTGTCCGCCGAAAGTTGCCAAAAATTCCTGGTAGGCGGATGCCAGTTCCTGTGCCGCCCGGCCGTCTTGACGGCGGGACAGAAAGGCCATCATCTGGCCGTTTTCGAATTCATATTCCGC
>JAFDCJ010000101.1 GCA_019312835.1 Deltaproteobacteria bacterium | reverse complement strand
GTGGCGACATCAAGGCCGGATTCAATAATGGTGGTACAAACCAACATGTCTATTTCCCGATTCATGAACCTGAACATTACTTGCTCAAGGTCATCTTCATCCATGCGACCGTGCGCGACCGCCAGCCGGACCTGGGGCACCAGCCGTTGTAATTTACCGGCAATTTTATCAATGCTTTGAATATTATTATGGACAAAGAAAATTTGTCCCTTGCGCCGCAGCTCCTTCTTTATGGCATCCCTGATAACATCAGCATCGAATTCCGATATGTAGGTTATGATTGATCTGCGCAATTCAGGGGGCGTGGAAATGATACTGATATCACGGACGCCCACCAATGACAGGTGCAGGGTCCGCGGTATCGGTGTTGCTGTTAAGGCCAGAACATCCACCGTGCTTCTTAACCGTTTCAGCTTTTCTTTATGTTTAACGCCGAAGCGCTGCTCTTCGTCCAATATCAAAAGTCCGAGATCGTTGAAGCGGACATCTTTTTGTACCAGCCGGTGAGTGCCGATAACAATATCAACCTTGCCGGCTTTAAGATCCTCGATGATGGCACGCTGTACGCGGGGGGCACGGAACCGGCTCAAACAGGCCACATTGACCGGATAGCGCTGAAAGCGTTGTCGAAAGGTCTCATAGTGCTGCTCAGCCAGAATGGTGGTCGGAACCAGCATGGCCACCTGTTTGCCGTCGTTTACGGCCAGAAATGATGCCCGCAGGGCAACCTCTGTCTTGCCATAACCGACATCACCGCAGACCAGACGATCCATCGGTGTTGGTTTCTGCATATCCAGGGTAACATCTTCAATGGCTTTAAGCTGGTCAGCGGTCTCCTCATAGGCGAACCCGGCTTCAAAATCCCTGACATAATTGTCGGCGGGTGAAAAAGGATGGCCTTTTTCGATCTCTCGGCGGGCATAAAGCTTCAAGAGTTCGCCGGCAATTTTCTCCGCCGACTTCTTTATGCGCGATTTGACCCGCTCCCAGGATTTGCCGCCCAGGGTGTCCAGCACCGGTACAATACCTTCCACGCCCATGTATTTCTGCACCACGCTCATGCGATCAACCGGCAGATAGAGCTTATCGCCCCCCTTGTATATGATGACCAAAAAATCATTGGTCACGCGGTCGATGGTCATTTTTACCAGACCACCATACTGACCAATCCCATGATCGTTGTGGACAATCAAATCATCTGTCTTTAATTCCTGAAGGTCGAGCATCTGGGTGCGAGGTCCGGTTTCGACCCGTTTACGGCGCCGATGCCGCACACCAAATATCTCCTCATCGGTAATCAGGGCGAGAGATTCCGAGGGCCACACAAACCCGCTGGAAATCTCCCCGATGCAAAGGTACAGTTGACCTGAATTCTTCTCAACACCGGAATAGCCGTTGACCGTTGTCAACTGAATTGCATAGGGAACAAGCAGGGACGTCAATCTGGCGGCCTGGGTCCGATTCCGGCATACCAGAATCGTTGCAATACCGGATTGCTGTTTATCTCGCAGCCATTCAACCAGGGGTTGGAAAAGCTGATCTTTATCATGATAATATTTCAGTTCCTTGCTCAGTTCTGAATTGCTTTCAATCTTCGCCTCGAACTGATGGGGCGCAACCAGGTGCTGATCATCGCTTTTGATGACATCGAGCATCTTAAAATTCAGCGGGTTTCTATCTGCTATCGCCGCCGCCGCCTGAGTCCAGTCCAGGTATAATTCCGGTGGCGGCACACACAGTCTTTTTTCATCACGGGATGTGTTGTAATGGTTGTACAAACGTTGTTCGGTTTCCCGGGCGACTTTTTCCAATTCACCCGAGTCGACCGTGACGATCAAAGCATTTGGGGGAATATAGTCGAATAAGGTATCGAGTTGGGGGTAAAAAAGCGAAATCAGGCTTTCGAGCCCGGATAGGTCTTCATCGTGCCGGATCCTATCGATGATTTTTCGGGCATGTGACACCGGGACGTCCAGCTCACTGGACAAAGACCGTATACCACTGATAATATTTGGTATATACTCTTTGTCCAGTATTAATTCCCTGGCGGGCAATATGATTGCTTCTTGAATATCTTTAATTTTGCGTTGATTGGCAGCTGAAAAAAATCTCAGGGATTCCACCAGATCCCCAAAGAACTCTATTCTTAAAGGATCATCGTACAGCGGGCAGAAGACATCGATAATGCCCCCCCGAACACTAAAATCACCGAATTCTTCAACAATGGCCGTCTTCGAATAACCACCGGATATCAGTTTGCCGATCAAGGCGTCACGATCGACCTCCTCTTCGGCAATCAAAAGCTCGGCATAGCGGCCAAGCTCTTGCCGGGGAATGATTTTTTGTAACAATGCATCGGCCGTTGTCACAACCACAGGCGGTACATCCGCCTCCATCAGCTGATACAGGACCCGAATTCGGTCACCGGCCGTTTGGTTATGATAGGAAAGAAATTTAAAGGGCAGTATATTGTATGGGGGAAAAAAACGGATGGGCACCTCGTTTTGATCGAAAAAAAAATCCAAGTCGCCTATCAGCCGTTCGCCTTCCTTGACAGATGGGACAATCACCAGGCATGGTAGTTGGTGCTGAAGATAAACCTTTGATATCAATAAAGCTTTTTCAGAGCCGGAAAGGCCGAGGCAGTCGATCCTGCGATCTCTGACCGGAAGTTGATCGAATAATTTTTCGGATAAAATTAATTCTTGATTTTGCACGCCAACTCCAGTATCAGAAGAGCGTTGACAATCCCGTATTAAGAGCCACCCTAGCTCATCAGGTAGAGCAGCGCATTCGTAATGCGCAGGTGACCGGTTCGACTCCGGTGGGTGGCTCCAACTTGCAAAACTTTATTTTTAGCATATCGGTTTGCCGGGCGCAAGCCGATAGCTGTTTTATAAGTTCTGCAACCAATTTGCCCTACCCCGGCTGAAGCTGTCGCTTTACGCCAAAGATTCTTTCTAACTTCGAACACCTGTTGGCGGACCGTTCACCATCCGGGAAGTACCCTGGTGAAGGCCGGCCTGTAATATTTTTAACAAGGAACTTGACATAATTTCAAAATAAATATATTCTTAATAGTTACAGGGTGTTCGAAAAGATTGGCACCTTCAAGCTGCCCTAAAAAATATAGCTACGGAGATGACTGAATGAGGGATCCAGAAGATTTGAAGCTCAAAGCTGAAATTGACGAGATTATGAAAAGCGTCGACAGTATCATGACGAAGGTAGAAACCGTTATGCCGCCCAAGCAGGAAGAAGCACAACCACCCGCCGAAGGCGGCACAATTTCATAAAGCTGATAATTAATATAGTTTTCAATTACTTAGGTCCATAATAACTTACAACCTGCGATTGGGGAGATCGGAAGCCATTTCAAGGACAGGATTTGGGCCCAATACATTTCGAGATGGCCTGCAGACCATTTAGAGGAGGTGCCATGGCTTTGACTAAAAACGATATCGTTGCCACGGTTCATGAGCTTGGTTTCACCAAAAAAAAATCGGTTGAGATCATAGAAGCGTTGCTTGAAATCATTAAAGGCACGCTGGAGAAAAGTGAAGATGTCCTGATTTCGGGATTCGGCAAATTCTGCGTCAAGCATAAAAAACAGCGCAGAGGTCGCAACCCAGCCACGGGCGAAGACTTGATGCTCAGAGAGCGCAAAGTGATCACATTTAAGTGCTCCGGAAAATTAAGAAGTAAAATCAATGGAGTAGAATACGCTGATCAGGACTTTTAGCAGCTATTTTTTGACACTTCTTTCCGTAAAGACGCCCTTAATAAAATAATGCCGCCGGCAGAATAAGATAATCCGCTGGCGGCATCTCGGATACCGAACCTATACATCCGAACATCAATCCTGGAAGGGACAATTCCGGGATTTTTTATGTTAAAAGTGGTTTCTAAATGCCAGGTCAGGTTCAATGGCAAGGCGTTTCGCGAATTGAAACGGCGTCCCGCCGGCGGCGGGATGAGCAGTACATTCAACATCAGATCGCAACGCAGCCATTGCGCCTAAGATGGCGTTTAGAAACCACTTTTATTATAGGTTAATATTGTAGGCTTTAATCTTGGTCAACAAAGAGGGATGGCTGATTTCAAGCAATTTGGACGCCCGGGTGCGGTTCCCTCCGGTTTCCTCGAGTGCCCGGGTAATCATCCTTTCTTCCATAGCCTTTTGGGCCTCCTTAAGTGAAAACCCGTTAAAATATTCCGGTGGCGCCGACCTGTCTTTATCAATTATCTCCGCGGGAAAATGTTCCGGCAAAAGCAAGGAATCATCGGCGATCACCATGGCTCTCTCGATACTGTTTTCCAATTCCCTGACATTGCCGGGCCAGGAATATTCCAGCAGCCGTGACATGGCTTCAGGTGCCAGACCCGATATTTTCTTGTCAAGGAGCTGATTGAATTGCCCTATAAACCGATTGCACAGCAGGGGAATGTCTTCAGTGCGCTCACGCAGCGGAGGCAGTTTAATCGTCATCACATTCAAGCGATAATAAAGATCCTGGCGAAAGGTGCCGTTGGCCACTTCGTCTTCCAGGTTTTTGGCGGTTGCCGCCACAACGCGGACATCAATTTTCATGGATTTAGAGTCACCAACCGGTCGAACCTCATTTTCCTGCAGGACCCTTAGCAATTTAACCTGCAACGAAAGCGGCAGTTCACCTATTTCATCTAAAAAAATGGTACCCCCATCAGCTTCCTGAAATAAACCCTTTTTATTGCGATCCGCTCCGGTAAATGCGCCCCTTTTATGGCCGAAAAGCTCGCTTTCAAGGAGGTTTTCGGGGATGCCGCCGCAATTTATGGGTACCAGGGCCTTTTGTGCTCGATCGCTGCTGTAGTGGATGCCCCTGGCAATCAGCTCCTTGCCGGTGCCGCTGTCGCCCAGAATCAACACGGTGGTTTTGTACTGTGACGCTTTACCAGCCATCTGGAACAGGGACTGCATCGCTTTGCTGCGGGTAACCATGTTGTGAAATTTATAATCCCCTTCAATTTTTTGAATCCGCTCCTTTAACAGCCGGTTTTCTTTTTTCAAACTTTCACGTTCTTCAGCCTTCTTCAAGGTCAGGTAGACTTCATCGGTCTTGAACGGCTTGGATATGTAATCATAGGCACCCATCTTCATGGCTTCGATGGCGGTATCGATGCTGCCGTAGGCAGACATCATGATGACCGTGCTGGTGCCGATCTTTTCCCGCGATAATTTGAGAAATTCCATCCCGTCCATTTTCGGCATTTTGATATCGCACAGGACAAAATCATAGGGTGTGCCCGCAATCATCTCCAGCCCCTCGGATCCATCCGAAGCGGTCTCGACCACATAACCCGTTTTTTTAAGCACGGTGGCCAGCATATGCCGCATATTGGCTTCGTCATCGATGACCAAAAGGCGTTTAGGGGTGTTACCTGAGTTCATTTGTGTTTTTACTCCTGGTTATGTATTCAAAATATAATAATTCTAAGCTCTCATAATCAGGTTCAGGGTTCAAAGGTTAAAAACCCTCCCGGGTCACGCATCTCGCTCTCCAACCCTGAACGCTGAAGCCGGAACCTTTGAACCCATTTAGCTGACACCTGACACCTGAAACCTGCTGGTGCCCAATAAATGCTGGAGTTTTTAAGTTTGCTCCTCACTGTGCAACGGCAAGGAGATCTCCATGGTGGTCCCCTTGCCAGGCTCACTGATGCCTGTCATTTTGCCGCCCAGGCTTTCGACAATCATGAAACTGACCGATAATCCCAATCCGGTACCCCTGCCGGGGTCCTTGGTGGTAAAGAAAGGATCGAATATATTGCTCATGTTCTCTTCGGCGATTCCCGGCCCGTTGTCGGCAAACAGGATGTTGAGATAATCCGATGAAGGCGTGCGGTTCTGGTTGTCGTTTTTTTCGACAGCGGTGGATAATATCAACTTGCCATCCTGTATGGTTTCATCACTGGAAATGGCATCCGCGGCGTTGATGATCAAATTTAAAAAAACCTGGCGCAGTTGATTGGGATCGGCCATGACGGTATCGTTTGGCGCCTTTAAATCCAGGGACAGCTCGATATTGGACATCAGCGGTTGAACGTGCAGAACATCAGCGGTATCCTGCATGATATCGTGCACCGAAACCGCCATGCGCCCCGTATTTGATGGCCGCGCGATTTCCAGCAGCTGCCGGATGATGTTGTTGATGCGCTCGATTTCATCTTCGGTACGCTGGATATATTCGTCTCTTTCTTCATCGGTGATATCCGGCTGCCTGAGCAATTCAAGGTAGCCCATGACGATGCCGATCGGATTGCCGATTTCATGCGCAATACCGGCAGACAGCCTTCCCACCGAGGCTAATTTTTCGGCCCGGATGATGTCCCGCTGGGCCTGCTGCAATTCCAGGTTCGCGCGTTCCAGGGACAGAACCGTTGATCTGAGCTTCTCTTTGTCAGCCGAGATGCGCCTGAGCATGCTGTTCAATGCCTTGGACAGGCTGCTGAGTTCATTGTCCTCCTTGCGCACGGCAAAAAACAGATCGTCATCTTCCTTGTAATCAGCGGCCCGTTTGGCTAACCGGGCCAACGGTTGGAGGTAAGGTTTCGAAATTCTTTGAATCCCGACAAACGTAAGAATGATCAGATTGATGAATATATAGAAAAATAAAAATTGTTGGGACCGTCTGAGGGTCTGATGAACCCTGTCCAGCGGAAATTCGATACCAAGCCCTCCGAGGGTTGCCCCATTTTTTATCAGTGGGGTGGAAATGACCATCCGGGGGGCTCGTTTCCGGAAAAGAATCCAGGAGGTGTCCATAAAGTGGATCTTCTGTTCACCTGCTGATATGGCCTTCTGGGTAAATCCGTGCAGTTCATCCATGGATGTTGTTGATTTCGCCCCCAGGTAGCACCGCTCCCCCTTGCTTCCCAGAACCAGCGCGTGGGAAATCTGTGCATCGTTGATCATTTTGGTGATGAGCGATTCGGGAATTAATCCGGAAAAGGTCTCACCGGGCGACAGGTCATTGATAAGGTTTTCTTCGATAGAGACCATCAGAATGTTGGCGCTGTGAACTTCGGCACGAATCAGTTCGCGCTTGACGGTCACCATGATCACCAGGACCATCAGCAGCATGGCCGCCAACAGGAGGACCGCGATGTTGAGCGCAATTTTGGCCTTGAGACCCCGAAAAAACATTCAGACAAACCTCAGACGATTATACAAAATTCCCTATCACATTAAAATCATTAATATATGCAATTATAGTGCCTAAAGACACCCGGGTCCGATACTACCCGGTTGAACAGTCAGGATCGTCGGCAGGATCTAAATGGGAGTTGTCTAGTCCTTTGCAAAATTCCCTCCAAATGCCGGTTTACCGTCTATTGTTGCCCGAAAGTGGCGTCATCATGTATTCAGAGTGGTGTCAAATGGCAATTTGGGTAACTGAAAATCATAGCAAAAAATGATAAAAACCGTCCATTTTTTGTGCCGAGTGTCAAATTTGTAACGACCGGAGTCAATGAAAGCATGGAGCAGATAGATTTGTTAATGATATCTATGTTTTGGTCAAAGCTTGGATTGTCTCAATGAATCGCAACCCGGGTGATATTTGATTTTTGCCATATGATATCACCACCCTCCGGAATCCTAAATTTGATTGACTAAAATCCATCGATTTGGGTATAAATGCATATAAAATATCTCTGATTCTTCTATTCCAACTGACCTGAAGCGGTTCTCCATCTATTGAATCGAATCCGGTTCTCATCTGATTGTTTCACACCTTCAAATATTTCACATACCAAGTCCCTCTGTTTAAAACCCTAACAAAAGGGGGCGCATTATGGCAGAGAAAGGCTTTAAACGTAAGCTCGCCGCAATCCTTAGTGCCGATGTAGAAGGCTATAGCCGACTAATGGACGACGATGAGGAAGCTACCCTCCGCACTCTGACGACATACCGAAATTCTATGAC
>JAFDCJ010000100.1 GCA_019312835.1 Deltaproteobacteria bacterium | reverse complement strand
CCACGGTCACCCGCTTGCCCTTTCTGACAAAACGGGCCTCGGCCAGGATCTCCCCGCCGCGCTGGTTACCCAGAAGGTTGGCGTTGACGTTGATCGCCAGGGGAAAGCCCTGGCCCTTCTCACCGGGTTGCGCGGAGCCGATGGCCAGTAGGGTGGCGGTCACGTCGGCCATCCAGAGCATGGCACCGGCCTGGACGGTTCCGAATGGATTGAGGGCCCCCGGAATCACCGGCATCCTGCTGACCACACACTCCTCGCTTCGCCCTTCAATAAAGAATTCCAACTCACCCTTGCGCCTGGCCTTTTCAAGGTGTTCCTGAATGTCCATGATTTAAATTAGCTCCTCTTAACACCACCCGGTTCTGGTTTTCAAGCTTGGATGATTATATTAGCAGATTTTGGCAGCTGGTCTCTGGTTACTGGCATCTGGCTGAAACGCTGATAAATCAGCTACAAAGAGCCAGCGACAAGAAGCCAGTGACCAGTAACCAGAATCGAGCATCGAGTATCCTACTCAAGATTCTGATAAAGGTTAGAACTGGATTCAAAGCTCCAGATCATGTTCGAAGGCAAGGCGTCCGGCGGATTGAAAGCGGAGCGTACACGCCAGTACGTGAGCATTTCAATTCGCCGGGCAACGCAGCATTCGGACATTAGATGGGGCTTTGAATCCAGTTCTACCATTTGTCGGTATCTTTGAAAAAATCACTGATCCAGCTTATTTTGCCTTCCTTGAATTCAAGAATGGTGGCCCCTTCATTTGCATAAGGCTCTTGGCGTCGATTCATCCCGCGATTGGTCCAGTGCACCGCGGCCTGATTTTCCTGACAGATCACCCTTGCAACCGTAAAGGACAGCTCGGGATACTGGCGAAAAAGAAGCTTTAGAAATTTTAGAATGCGGTCTTTGCCAATCAGCGGTTGGGTTTTCGGAAAATAAAATTCAGCTTCCGGGTGCAGCAGCTTTCCCATTTCTTGCATGTCGCGGGAGTTGAATACCTCGAAGAATTTCAATATCGGTTGTTGCGCAGACATCGGCCGGGGCTCCTCTTATTTTTAATTGGACACGGATGAGCAGAGATAAACACGGATTTCAAAATTTTTCCTAAAGAAAGTCAACTTATTGTCCATCATCCGTGTTGATCCGTGTGAACCTGCCCGCTCGTGCCTGGCAAGGCAGGCGGGTCCGCGCCCCATTTTTTTATTTTTCGAGATCACGGCCGTTTCAGAGCAAATCTTCCTTTCTAGACTGACGCCGATGGTTTGATAATTTTTTCAAACTTTGCCGCAATGGCTTCGATATGGCGGTTGTCTGTACCGCAGCACCCGCCGTCAGAATTATAGGAAAGCTGTTGATGGTTTCGACAAAATTCATGATGGTATGAAGCTGCTTCTATTCGGATTTGAGAGCACCGAACTCAACCCACTCACCTTTCTCATTTTGCAGTGCCTTTTGATAGATATAGTGGGCCGCGGCAACATCTTCGGCCGCCAGGCCCAGGGATTTAAAAAGGGTGATATCCTCCGATGATGACCGGCCGCTGACGTTGCTCAGCAAAATATCGCCGATTTCTCCTTTGATATGACCTTCGTCGATGGCCCCCTCTTTTTGGGGAAAAAGAAAGTCACCGGCCTCGTTGAGGGTGGACTCCCGGCGGTCCACAAAAAGTTTTGATTTCACCACTGCCGCCGTATCCAGTTCCCTGGCAGAGGCCACACTGGATCCCACCGCGTTGATGTGGGTCCCCGGTGCTATCCAGTCCCCCTGCAGAATCGGCTCCGTGGCGGAAGTGACCGTACAGATGATATCAGCCCCCTGCACCGCTTCTGCGGCGGCGCCAAAGGCTTTTATGCTAATGCCGTCGGCGTTGGATCCCTGTGCGGCGAATTTCTGCGCATGATCGAAATGCTGGCTCCAGACACGCACCGTGGATATATGGCGGGCCACCCGCATGGCCTCCAGGTGGGTTCGGGCCTGCACCCCGGAGCCTAAAATCGCCAGGCAGGCGGCATCTTTTCTGGCGAGTAATCGGGTGGCCACACCGCTAACCGCCGCGGTGCGGATGGCGGTGATCTTACTTGCATCCATCATGGCCAGCAGGCGGCCGTTTTGGGTTTCATACAGCAGCACGGCCCCCTGGTGTGAGTCATAGTCGGTTGTGTGATTACCCGGGAAAACACTGATGACTTTGATTCCCATTACTTCCGTGTCGGCAAGGTAAGCCGGCATCATCCCGATAAGCCCGGTTTTATCGGGCAGCCACATGGCATGGCGCAACGGATTGACAGCATCGCCGTGGCTCAGCGTTTTGAGGGTTGCGGCCATCACATCCATGCATTCACGCATTGGCAGCCATCGCCTTACTTCCCGGTGATTGACGATAAGCACTTGCATCTGGTTGTACCTCTCTAAAGAATTTCTTTTAACGTTGCGGCACTGATGTTTCCGCCGCATATGACGACGACCACATTTTTTCCGGCCAAATCGCCGGCCCGCTTTTTACAGGCGGCCACCGCCACGGCGGCGGAGCCCTCGATCAGCATGTGCTGGTTGTTGATGAATTCCCGCAGGCTATCCTTTATTTCTTCTTCCGAAACGGTGATAAAGCCATCCACCAAATCCCGGCAGAATTCCAGGGTGATGGAACCTGGCTCAACCCCGCCGGCCGTGCCGTCGGAAAGGGTCGGCAGCGATGGCAGATCCAGGATGCGGCCGGCCTTGACCGACTGGATCATGACCTGGGAGTTTTCAGGGGAGCAACCGAAGATTTGCACCGCGGGATTTTCGGCTTTAAAAAAACCCGCTATGCCGGATATCATGCCGCCGCCGCCCAGGGCGACAAAAATTGCATCGATCGGTTCCAGCTGCCGCTTCAATTCGAAAGCGATGGTTCCCTGTCCGCCGATGACGTTGATGTCATTGTAGGGCGGCAGGTGGGTCATCCTGTTTTCGGCGGCGTACCGGCGGGCATGTGCCTCGGTTTCGCCGCTGTCAAGGCCGAAATGGCGAACTTCGGCGCCGAGCCGCTCGATGGCCGCCACTTTGGTGGGGGAGGCGTTCTCGGGCACGAAAACCACACCGCTGCCCTTGACCATGCCGAGGCCATACGCAAAAGCGGCACCGTGATTGCCGGTGGAGGCCGTTACCACCCCCTGGCGTCTTTCTTCGGCGGTTAAGGACAATAGCTTGTTCATGGCGCCCCGGAGCTTAAATGAGCCGGTATACTGTAAATTTTCCAGCTTGCAGTAAACCTGGGCCCCGGTCATCCGGCTGTAGAAAGGCGAGTACTCCAGATAAGTTTCCCGAACATAGGGCCTGATCGCTCTTTCAGCAGCAATTACTTCGGCGGCGATGTCCATAGATTTATGTTTCCTTGAGAAAATTTTACAGTTGAATAAATATACCTGCCAAATTCCCAGACAGCTGCGCTGTATCTGGCAATTTTTTTTAAAGCCAGATAATAGTGTCGGTAACCCTCATCATCGATTTTTTGCGAATACAACAATAAATTCAACATCATGAGCGCATTGTAATAGGGCGCTTCCGCGCATTGCAGAGCCGTTAGAATACGTTTGTCTTCCGAAATCATCGCCATCTTATTATCCAGCGCGCAGCAAACCAGCTTCTGGTCGGTTGATAAGGAGGCTGACCCGGAGGAACGCATCACTCGCACACCGGGAGCCCCTGTTTTAATCTCTGAAAGTACTTCCGGGATTGAATAGAGTTGAATCGTCCTGCCAAGTATATCGAAATAGCCCGCCTTTTGAATGTATATAACCGATGAGGTGTCGATCAACGCTTTCTTTAACAGATCAAATGCCAGCAGGGTGTCTTCCGGAGCTAATGCAGAACCCATCGCCATCGTCAGTCCTGTTTCTGCCGATAGGCCTCCAATGCCTGCAGCAGCCAGGCTTCGGAGGTAATTTTTTTTCCGTTCTTTAATTCAACATGGTACCGCTTGCCGGTCATAAGGCTTCTGGTGGCCGCCAGACGGATAAAGTCCTCGGGGATTTTGATCTCGGCCTTGAAATGTTCGTATTTTTTCTGCATGTGGGCCGCAGCCTCGCCGGCGGTGTGCATTTTATTGTTTCTGTAAAAACGGCATTCGGATCTTTTCACAAATTCAAGCAGGTAGTGAATTGTTTCCAACAAGTGGTCGGTCCTGCCGGCTGGCTCTGCTGAAACAGCCGCCCCCCACATCAGAGCACAGCTTAAAAGCAACCCGGTAATCTTTTTGAATAAAAAGCTATCTAGAGTGTCCATGGAAAAAGTTCCAGATGGTTTCACTGGCATTCAGATCCCGGCTGGTGGCTCCGATCAGAAACTTGGGCAGATATTGATACCCGCCCGGCCAGGTGTGACCACCGCCCTTTATCGCATACAGAACAACCCCGGCACCATCGGTGCATTGCAGATAAGCGCTCTTTTGAACGCGGGTGCCGTCATCCGGTTCGGTGTCGGGCACCATGCTGATTTGCGGATTCGGTGAACAGCCGTTGCGGGCAACCCAGAAATCAATGGTTTGCTGGACGGATATAATTTTTCCCAACTTTTTGCGGAAAACATGCACATATCCGCCTTCCCAGGGCACAAGCGGGTCTTCGGTTCCGTTGATCATTATCAGCGGCAGCGGCCTGGCAGGGGCGCATTGGGCAACCAGATTTTCAGGCATTGAACCGATCACCGGCGCGATGGCCGCGATCCTATCCGCCAGCTCACAGCCCAGTCGCAACGACATCATGGCCCCGTTGGAGGCCCCGGTGACGTACACCCGTTTAGCGTCCATGTGATAATCACCGGCAATGGCATCCATCATGCCGGAAATGAAACCAACATCGTCGATCTTTTCCCTTTGAGAGCGGTATTTACTGAGTCCCCGTCCATCATTCCAATGGTGTTCGACGGCGTCCGGGTAGGCAACGATGAAGCCGTATTGATCGGCCAGCAGACTCAGGCGCGACAGCTTTTCCATTTTAGGACCGTTGCCGCCGCCACCGTGGAGGGCAATAACCAGGGGTGTTGCCGCCGAATGCCGGTACGATGATGGAATATACAGGTGATAATCTCGTTGGAGGCCCTGGTGGGTGAGTGATTTGCTGACCCTGCCTGTCCGATCGGCCGGTATGCGGGATCGCGCGCATGACGTCGACATGGCATGAATAATAAAAATGCAACCAAGGACTGCCAGGGTCGCCAATTTCGGTTTAAAAACCACTATTCCATTTTTACGTGATTGCCATCACAGCTCAGTCACTTAAAAACCGAATGGCCGTTTATAGGATTGTCGAGATTCTCAAATGGCGGTGCTTACTTCTTTCTGGATTTTAGACTGCTTTTGAATCTATCCCAGAAATCTTTGTCGTTATCTTTCCAGGCCGCTCCCCAGCGTCTTTCAAAGTAAGACGCCGGCAATTTTTCCTGCCAGGTCTCCCAGGGATTGCGCCCCTCTTTTTTGGCGGTCAATATATCAACCAGATATTCGGCGATCTCGGTAATCTCTTCTTTGGGAATATAAGAGGCCGCACCCTCCTTGATGGACTTGACAAGGTTGTCCGGCGTAAACGCATGGGCCGTCAACATGAGAGCCGGGATATTTTTCCGATTGGCAATCTCCAGCAGCCCATAGCCGTCCACACCCATAATGTCCAGAACCGCGATATCAAAATTTTCAGATTCCAAATGCTTTTTGGCCGCCTCAAAAGAAGATGCCTTGACCAGCTCACACATATCCAGCAGGTCTTCCAGTACGGCTAAAATATCAGGTTCATCATCCACTACGAGAATCTTTTTACCCTTCAACAAGCTGACATCCGACATAATCATACCCTTTTTGATAAAATTTTATATTTTTCATTGGCGTTGACAGGTTCAGTGTTTGGAAGTTTAAATGCCTGTTCCGCAGGGGGCGCTTCACGTCGCGCGTATCCTCCTTTAACCCTGAACGCCTGAATCTCTGAACGGGTTCCCCCTATATATAGTGAATTTCTTCCAAGGTCAAATGGTTAGATATGAATTTGGTTCCTGGCGTTCAACCCGCTGAAAAGGGGCAAGCAGGGGCCGCCATTCGAATCATTCTCTTTGGGATAGCTTATAGTTAAAACCCATTGATCATGAAGCCACCGTCTACCGCAATGCACTCACCGGTGACGTAAGATGCTGCCGGCATGCAGAGAAAGGCCGCCACGGCGGCAACTTCTTCAGGTTCCGCTATTCGACCCAGCGGGGTTCGATCGATGATGGCGTCCAGATAATCTTTATCTTCCATTAGCGGCTCTACGAGGGGGGTGCGGGTATACCAGGGGGCGACCGCATTTACCCGAATCCCGTCGGCGGCCCATTCGCCGGCCAGACTGCGGGTCAGCTGGGTGAGGGCCGCCTTGCTCATGCCGTAAGGGGCCCCGGTCCGCAGGTAAGTCAAGCCGGCGACCGACACGATATTTACCACGGATGCCGCCGTTGAATTTTTCAGCAGGGGATAGGACTGCTGGCAGATTTCAAATGCGGGACGCAGATTGGTGCCCATGATCGTATCGTATTCAGCGGCCGAGTATTCGACGGCTTTTTTGCGTATATTCGTCCCGACGTTGTTGACAAGAATGTCCAGGCGGTTCCAGCGGGATTTTAAAGATGCCATCAATTCATTGCGATCCCCGGAAAGCGATACATCAACCGCCGAACCAAAGGCACTGAATCCCTGCTGTTTCCAGGAGGCGATACAATCCTCAACTTCAGCTAATTTGCGGGCAACGATGTAAACTCGTGCTCCCAGGCGCAGCATTTCCTCTGCGATTGCGTAGCCGATGCCCTTGGTGCCGCCTGTTACCAGGGCACAACGGCCGTCTAGACGCCAGCGATCCTGAGCCATAAAATTTTTCCTTTTATGCCGTTTCTTTGTTTGTATTCGTTGGCTTGCGATATATCAAAATTGAAACCTGATATTGACCTCGCACGCCCGGCCCTTGAATTTGAGACAACGGGACAGATCGGGTGTTACGGAATATGTCAGTTCCATGGCCTCCAACCACCCGACGATCCGCTCAAAGATGCCGCACTCATAATCTTTCAATAAGCCGGCCTTTTCCATTCCACGATGGGCAAAACATT
>JAFDCJ010000099.1 GCA_019312835.1 Deltaproteobacteria bacterium | reverse complement strand
CTGCTGGGATTGGCCGGCTGGTCGTCTGGATCAACCATTTGATCAGGAGAATCAGCCCTACGAGAACCAGAACCCAGAATAGCATCATAAATATGCCTCCAAACCATCCCATGCCCCATCCCCCCATCATGCCGGGGCCCATCTGCCACCCACGGTTATCACCCCATTGGGCCAGGGCGGCGGCTGGTGAAAACATGGCCAAAGATACAGCCAGGATGGTTATTTCCGCTGTTGTCACGAATGTGTTAATTTTCATTTTATCAGACCTCGATTTGGTTGTATTTGAATTGCCGGTTCTCAAACAATTTTTTTATTCTGCCATCATTCCCGGTCCGCGGTGGTACTGGCGGGCGTCATCGCGACCCCGACTCCCATCGCCCATCATTCCCGGGCCCCGTCCGTAGCTGCCGCCGGGGCCGCCGTACGGACAATTGGGATTTCCCCAAAAACCGGGGCCGCCGCCGCCCATCATTCCGGAATGCATCATGCCGAAACCCATGTGGGGACCGCCCCCGAATCCCATGCCCAGGTCAGGGTTTATTTTGCGAACCCGAAAAAGATGGTCCAGGTGCTTTTGGGCCAGCTGGGCGCCTGCAGCGGAAATCTCTTTCAGGATGGCAGACGCTCTGGCGGCGTCCGGATTCTGCTTGGCCATCTCGCTGGCGAGCTCGAGCCGCTTTTGATAGACTTGCCGGCGCAGATCTTTGGTGTCCTCTATAAAGGCCTTGTGCTCTTCTTCCAGTTTGCGGAGATCTTCTTCGCTCAGATTATCGAAAGCTCCCCATCCGGCGCCACCAGGTTCTCCATGATGCCAGCCCGGCCCCTGGTGCATGTGACCGCGATAGCCGTAGCCCGGGCCCCTGTCTGCGGATGCCCCGGCGGCCACGATGAAGGGTAGCACAACAGCCATGCAAAGTATTTTCGAATGTTTTAAGATTGTTTTCATTGTATGTCTCCTTTGTCCCTCAACATACGTGAGGATATTGAAATGGTAAGCACGATTTTTGACCTTGTAATGCTCTTATTACAAGCAACATGCCAACCCTTTCATCTAAAAGACAACATAGGCTTTAAGTATCTGATAACAATTTAGATATTTTTTAAATCAAAACTTCTATTTGCCGGCGATGAAAGAAATCGGGACATTTCATGTAAAAATGCGGGTAAAAAGTATCCAGTGACCCGTAAACAATGAATCGTAACGAGTAAAAAGTAACCACCGGTCTTATTGCTGGTCTTCTCGCCTCCGGTCAACTCTTTTTGGCAATTGGTCTGAAGTAGGTGGAAAATACTGGTATAAGGTCTATCCATCCTTCTACCTTCATCCCTCAAGCTTCCACCAGTTCTTTCCAGCCCCAGCTCCGGTTGACTGAATATGAGGAATCCGATATACATTTTTAACAATGCTTTTAGAATTCAAGGACATAACCTATAAGTATCCCGGTGCCGTCAACGAGGTGTTTAAGGACCTTTCCTGCAGCATTTCCGCACCGGGTTTTCATTCTCTTTTCGGACCGTCCGGTGTCGGCAAGACCACCCTGGCCAAAATGATGATCGGAGGGATCAACGGTTTTAGCGGCGAGATAATAACCAGGGGTGTGGATCATATCCTGTATACCTACAACCTTGAAAGGTTGCCGGGATGGTCCAGCGTTCGCGAACATTTTCAATCCACGACGCCTGTCGCCAGCAAGGGGAAAATTGACGAGCTGGCAGCTGCCTTTGGCCTGGAGCCGTGCATGAATTCCCGGTTTGCTCAGCTCTCCCTGGGGCAGCAAAACCGCACCAACCTGGCCCGCTATCTTCTGCAGGATTTCGACCTGTTGATTATGGATGAAAGCCTGGCCAACGTGGATGAGGTTACCAAGGAAAAAATAATCCTGACGATGAAAGCGATCTTCCCGGACCGTTGCTTTCTCTATATTTCACACAGCGTGGCGGAAGTCGCCAAATTTTGTCAACAGATACTGGTACTGCGCGGGCGGCATCGAAGTCCGCAGACGATATCGTTGCTGGGCCAGGATCATTCGGATGGCAAAGCGATAATAAAAAAAGATCTTGAGCAGACCATGCTGGAGATTGTCAATGCTGCATAGACGCATTTATCAATTTTTTATCATTTACTTTCTGGGCCTGGCGACGCTTTTCATCATTAAGTTTGTGCTGAATTTGTCCGACTATGTTATCCCGGGTCCGGCGGAGATCTGGCAAACCGCTCAAAGCATATTTCCCCGCTACCTTGTCAATGTCATCGACACCCTGTCGGTGGCCATACTGGGCCATCTATTATCGATTTGCCTGGCCACCGTTGTCGGCATCATCGGGCGTCTGACCCTCTGGATCGGCTCCTTTATCCGGGTGGCGGCTTACAATATCCAGGCCTATCCCATCGTTGCGGTGGCGCCCATCATCTTCATACTGCTGGGAGACGGGCTGTCTTCGCGGTTGATGATCACGGCCATGATATGTTATTTTCCATTACTGCTCTCGTTTATCGGGATTTTGTCCGAACCGGTAACCGAAATAGAGCATTTTTACGAAACCACTTTGAGGATGAACTGGCGGCTGCAGGTCAAAATTCGTGCCTTTGAAAATATCGGCAAAATCACCACCGTCATTGTGGGAAGCGGCACCCTGGCCATGGTGGGGACCATCGTTTCGGAATTTATCGCCGCCAACGCCGGCATCGGTCACAGCATCCGCATGGCCCTGTACCAGAGCGATCTGGCCAAAATTCTGGTGGCCCTGTTTTTAATCGGAATCTGCACCTCCCTTTATCTGGTGTTCCTGGAGGGTCTCGGTCAGGTGGTGCAGCGACGGCTGCAGGGACAAAAAAGCTCATAGCTGATAGCTCTTGGCTCATAGTGGAAAAGGGTAGGTTGAATAGTTGATTAGTTGAATATAAAATTGGTTAAGTCGAATTTCAATCTATCTGACTTGCAGATTATCTGTTTATGAACTATTTGACTATTCGACTATTTTCTATTTGACTGGGTCTACTATGAGCTTAGACAGGTCGCACCCACGGTCCAATGTTGTTATTGTGTCAAAGTAACCGTACTATCATAACGCTTTTAACCAGGTAACAAAAGGAAGGGGCATTATGTCACGGCAATTCAAAATTTCCGGGATATCGATAATCGCTTTACTTCTTGTTTTGGTATTGAGTGCCTGCAGCGAGAAAAAGGAGCCGCTGGAAGAAGTAAATTATCGGCTCAAGTGGTTGTACAATATCAGTGTGGTCGGAGATATCTGGGCCGATGCGCACGGCAACTTTGCCAGAAACGGGCTGAAGGTAAACGTCAAGGCCGGGGGGCCCGAAAAGGATGCCATCAAGGAGCTGGAAATCGGCCATGCCCAGTTCGGCGTGGCCTCGGCGGACCAGGTCATCCGGGCCGTTGCCAAGGGATCGCCCATCGTGGTCCTGGCCCAGCTGTTTCAGGTCAACCCCCTGCACTGGATCTACCGGCCGGATCGGACCCCGCTGACAACCCCCCAGGACCTCAAGGGCAAAACCATCGGCATCACTTACGGCGGCAACGATGAAACCATCATGCGCGCGTTGCTGGCCAAATACAATATCGCCGAAGATGACGTGAAGCTGTTCAGCGTGCGCTATGATTTTACCCCGTTTTACAAGGGCGAAGTCGATTTCTGGCCCCTTTATCGTAACGCCCAGGCGCCCATCATCGGGGCTAAGCTCAGCGCAGCCGGGGAGAAGTTCGACCTGATGGGCCCGGGCCGGCTGGGAATCAAATTCGTGGCCAACTCGGTGG
>JAFDCJ010000098.1 GCA_019312835.1 Deltaproteobacteria bacterium | reverse complement strand
TAAACCAGAATATAGTCCCATCTGGCACCTCCTTTGGTTAAGTGGTTAGTTGTGGTGACAAACCACCTGTAACAGATTGCCCTTTTTATGGCGATGGGAGGTGCCTTTTATATGATCATCACGTAATCCAAAATGCGATACTTCTCCGAATATTTTGTATTTGAAAAAGTAAGACCCAACCTGGAACCTCTGGACATTTTACATGCATTATGGAAAAGTTAGTGCGTCTGAAATCAGAGATTTCATATTTGAAGTCAGATGCTAAAGCCTATAGGATGAACACACACAGGCCTGTGTTTCAGCTTTTTATATTCTGTTTTTAAAACCCGTTTGCCTTCCCTATCCCACTGGGCGAAGGAGGGATACCTGAAATCTAATGATTCGTGGTACAAGAAGTTTCAAGATTAGGATTTAAAGCCTACATTATACTGTTGAGATGATTCCATGCTGACCATATCCACCCGCGCCAAAGAAGCCATCAAGACCGCCTTGGCCATGACCATCGCCTACGGTATTTCATTGGCGATGGGATGGGATAAGCCCCATTGGGCCGGTTTCGCCGTAGCCATGATCAGCCTGTCCACGGCTGGACAGTCCCTGAACAAGGGTTTTATGCGGATGCTGGGCACCGTTCTGGGCGTGGGCATGGCCTTTCTCCTGATCGCGCTCTTTCCCCAGCAGCGCTGGGGCTTCATGATAGTCGTCTCAGTTTTCATCGGTTTCTGCACTTATATGCTCACAGGCCAGCGCTATCAATATGCATGGTTCGTGGCCGCTTTCGTTTCCCTGGTCATTGCGGTTTCCTCCAGTGCCAATACCAAGCAAACGTTCCAGATTGGTGTGATGCGGCTGCAGGAAACGGGTTTGGGCATTCTAATCTATTCCCTGATTTCTGTATTTATATGGAAACAGAGTGGCGTCGGCTCTCTGAACAAGACTGCCCATGAACTGGTGGCCGTCCAGAAGCGGTTGTTCGACAATTACCGCGGTCTTGTGGCCGGCGAGGACGATGAAAAAGCCTCCCGGCAGCTTCGCATGCAGTACGTCGCATTGACCCGGCAGTTTGGACAGGTATTGATCGGTGCTGAAGTCGATACCTATGAAGTTAGGGGGGTGCGACATCAATGGCGGCGTTTCCAGATCTTGACACTAAAATTTATGGAAGACCTGGAACGCTGGCGTCAGTACCTCTCGGAGGTCCAGCAGCCTGGTATTGATGCCCTTCTTCCCAACCTGAATGCGATCGAAAATGAAGTGGCCGCGCGGTTGGCCCAAGCCAAAAAAATGCTGGCCGGGAAAAGTCCGGAGTTTCAGCCGCTTCCAATGGCTGTCGCTTTGAACAAGATTGGGATGCACTCACTGAGCCCTTTTAAAAAAGCAAATTTGGCTGTTTTCAAAGCACAGACGGAGCAGATCGAGCGATTAAGCCGTGAACTGTTGGATTGCGTTGCCGCTATTAGAGGCCTGAAACAGGAGGACACTCCCCGTCCTGCGGAAGTGAAATCCGGCATGCACCTTGCGGTTGACCCCGACCGGCTGCAGGCGGTGTACCGCGTGATAGCGACGCTGTGGATCGCGTTCCTGCTCTGGATTTACCTCGACCCACCCGGCCATAGCAGTTTTGTTCAATTGGCCGCCACGATGGCAATGGTGATCGCTATGAGTCCTCAGGCGCCACCCATCTCTCTGGTCATGCCCTTTGCATGGGGCTGCATTGTTGCCGGATGCCTTTACGTGTTCGTCATGCCGCAGCTGTTAGGCTTTACCGAACTGGGTTTGATAATTTTTATCTATACCTTTGCTGTCTACTATCTTTTTTCGCAGCCGCGTCAAATCCTGGCCAAAATGGGAACTATTGTCGGTTTTCTCGTGCTCACCGCCATCGAAAACCAACAGACTTACAGTTTTGTCAAATACGCCAATACCTCCGCTATGATCATGCTCTCCATAATCTTAACGGTTGCTGTTTTCTACCTGCCGCCGTCTCCCAGACCCGAGAAGACCTGCCTGCGGCTTGTCAATCGGTTTTTTCGTCAATGTGAAATTTTAATTTCGCGCCTGTCTCTCGAAAGTAGAAAAAAACAAAGCTGGCTGGGGCGTTTGGAGATGGTGTTTTACCGGAAAGACCTCTTGGAAATCCCGTCTAAACTAATGATTTATGGGCAACGAATTGATCGCAGGGTATTGACCGAACCGAGCGCCGAGAGATTTGAGGCCGTTGTGAATAGCCTGGCGATCCTGGCCCATCGTATCACTATGCTGGCTCAAGTTCGCCAGCTGCCCCAGGCCGATCTCATCATCCAGGAACTCCTGGAAGATATCAGATCATGGCAACTGGTGATTCAAGGCATTTTTAAGCAGTGGCGCCTGAGTGGAGCCGCGAGCATCGACGCTACCGACCTGCAAGCCAGATTAGAATCGATGCTGAACCATATTGAAGAGCGCATCGATACGGTATTTCGCCAAGAAGGAGGGGGAGGCGCCCTGAGCGAGAAATACAATGAGAACTTCTATCGTCTTCTGGGAAGCTACCGCAGCCTCTCGGAAGCGGTGGTCAACCATGTCAGGCTTGTTGCTGGGTTAAACTGGGAGAAGTGGCATGAGGAGAGGTTCTAAATAGGTCTCAGGTGCCAGTGACTATGGTTTTATAAAGACGAACTTCTAAAATCAAACGTTGAAATTCCAACGTCGAACGAGGGTTCGCCTTCGGTGAATCCAGTTTCCGACTTAAAACAACTTGAAGTGCGAAGTGTATATTATATTGAAAGTTAAACGTTGAGCGTTAATGTTGGATGTTAATTTTTTCCCTTTTCTTTGGGATTTAGGGATAAAGTTTTGATTTTAAATTGTTATTTAAGGTAATAAGGAGGTCATTATGCTCTTTATGCCGAAAGAGTTTACCATTGGTGGTGTCTATTTTCCGCCGTTACTGATTGCCAGCTTCCTGGGTGTCGCGGCTGCGGCTGTGACTGCGATGCTGCTCAATCGTTACCGTCTGTCGCGATACTTCTTTTATCCACCTCTGGTTTTTCTGGCATTGGCGGTTATTTATACAGGGTTGATTGGAACGTTTTTGATACCGGTATAAACCATTGGAGGTTGGAGTGATGGAGTAATGGGCTGCTGAGAATTATGGAATGAACTCCTCCTTGTACTCGTCGTCTTCCTCGAAAAATGGTGGCCATGAAGATATTCCCAATACAATATCGAGGACGAGGACGAGAACGACGACGAGGACAATGGGTAAAACAAATTTACTTCAGATAATTCGAAGCACAGGAAAAACCCATGAAAAGAGAAATGAAAAAATATCTGCTGACCGGAGCGATCGTTCTGATTGCAGTGATCGTATTTTTGCTCAAGTACTGGGATTATGCCACCAATCCATGGACCCGCAATGGCCAGGTGCGTGCCCAGGTGGTTCAGATTACGCCCCGGGTTTCCGCCCCGATCATCAATCTGCCGATCAAGGACAATCAATTTGTCAAGACCGGCGACCTGTTATTTGAGATTGATCCCCGTACGTTTGAGGCTGTCCTGGAGCAGGCGCGTGCCCAGGTTGACAATATCCGTGATGAACTCGATTCACTGAAAAAGCAAGTCGAGGCCGCTCAGGCTGAAGTCGAGGTTGCCCGAGCTAACATCATACGTGCGGAAGCTAAGATAAGGGAATATACCGGCCGGGTTGAGCAGGCAGACGCCGAATACAAACGCCAGCAGATACTGGATAAACAGAGAGCAACATCCAAAAAGAGGGTCGAGGCGGCCAAGGCCAATTATATAGCCGTTGTGAATGAAAAAGCCAATGCTGAAGCGCAGTTGCTGCAAATGAAGGCTGAGCTTGGTCAAGCTGAAGCCAATCTGGCCAAAGCCAGGGCTAATCTCGGCGCCCCGGGCGAAAGAAATGCCCAGATTCGCCTGGCGAAAGCCGATGTTCGCGAAGCGGAGCTCAACCTGGAGTTCACGAAGGTAAAAGCGCCGGTGGATGGCTATGCAACCAACCTGAACCTTAGACTGGGCAGTCAGGCTGTAGAAAACCAGCCGGCCCTGGCGCTGGTGGATATCAACAGCTTCTGGATCCACGGGTTTTTCAGGGAAAACTACATCGAGGACATGCGTGAGGGGGACCGCGCCATTGTCACCCTAATGACCTACCCCGACAAACCGCTGGAAGGACATGTCGACAGTCTGGGATGGGGAATCGCCCAACAGGACGGCAGCACCGGCTCTGATTTGCTGCCCAATATCAACCCGACCTTCGAGTGGATTCGTCTGGCCCAGCGCGTGCCGGTGCGCATTCATCTCGACGAAGTGCCCGAGGACGTCAAGCTGCGCGTGGGTACTACAGCATCGGTTTTGGTGATGACGGGAACCAGCGAGGAAACGAGCAATAAGAAGGCTGTGGCGGCGCCGAAGGCCTTGCAGTAAATGGAACATAGTAACTTCGAACATTGAGCATCCAACGTCGAACGTTGAATGGAAAAGACGAAGAAACAAATGAAATTTAATTGTTAAGCGACACGCGGCGCACACTCCCAGCAAGCTGGCGCTGAGGGAGCGCCTGGATGGCACGAGCGACAACCGTAATTCGAAGTCCAAAGTTGGGTGTTCAATGTTCGACGCTCAACTTGTTTTAAACGGAGGAAAGAATGCGAGCGCCATTTTATATGAAATACCCCCATTTAGTCTCATCTGATCGAAGCTGCCGCCAGAATATTGTGGGCGTCCCGTTAGGGCTGTTGGCTCTCGCACTTTTAATCAGCGGCTGTACCATGGTGGGTCCCGATTACATCAAGCCGACGGCACCGGAGCCTCAAGGATGGCTGGAATCAGCAGATTCCAAAATTGAAAGCAAGTCGGCCGATTTCAGTTCCTGGTGGACGGTGTTCAATGATCCGACCCTTAACGCCCTGGTCCAAAACGCCTACGAGCAAAATTTAACCTTGCAGGCCACCGGCATTCGAATATTGCAAGCCCGGGCGCAGCTGGGTATTGCCATCGGTGAACAATACCCGCAAACCCAGCAGAGCACCGGTGACGCTACGGCTGAGCGAACCAGCCGTAATCTACCCAATGCTGCCAACAGCGAAAGGTTTGCGTATGTTTACGACGTGGGGTTCGACGTGGCCTGGGAACTTGACTTCTGGGGCAAGTTCCGACGGGCTGTCCAGTCGGGTATCGCCGATCTGCAAGCCTCGATCGCCGATTATGACGACAATCTGGTTTTTTTAACCTCAGAGGTAGCGAGGGTTTACATAACATTGCGTACCTCTGAAGAGCGGCTGGCAGTTGCGTATGATAATGTTAGGATTCAAACAGAATCATTGCGGTTGGCGCAAGCCCAGTTTGACGCCGGGGCGGTCACAGAGCTGGATGTTTTTCAATCCAAGGGTCAATTAAGAACGACCGAGGCCGCCATCCCCGGGTTTGAAAACGATATCCGCCAGGCCAAAAATGCGCTTGCCATCTTGCTGGGCAAACTTCCCGGCGAAATTGATGTCATGCTTGCCGGACCGGGACACATTCCAATGTTGCCGGTTGAGGTTGCGGTCGGTATTCCGGCCGAACTGCTGCGCAGACGGCCCGATATTCGATTGGCCGAACGGCAGCTGGCGGCTCAAAGTGCCCAGATCGGCGTGGCCAAAGCGGATCTCTTCCCCCATTTTTCGCTGTTTGGCTCTATTGGCTATACAACCGCCGGCAGCACCAGTCCTCCCCAATCGCGGAATGCCGGTCTTGGCGATCTGTTTGAAGGCCGAAGTTTCGGATACTCCGTCGGCCCTTCGTTCAGCTGGGATCTGTTTAATTACGGCCGGATTACCAACAGCAT
>JAFDCJ010000097.1 GCA_019312835.1 Deltaproteobacteria bacterium | reverse complement strand
TTACACGGACAAAATCCGCAACCGTCAGCTGCGTGAATTCGAATTTCTGATCGACCACTACCTCGAGCTGCTTGGCACGAATCAATCCGGTTACAAAAATGCCCTGAAAGCGACCTATACGGCCAAAGGCAGTTTTTTAGCCTTTTTAAACCGCCTTCAAAAAGTCGAAGAAGAGGTCATCCAGGCCGCCATCGCCACCATGCGCAAGGGAACGAAAAAAGAGCGGCGCCTGTGGTTTGATCAGGTGCGCGCCGCAACCAAAAAAGTCAGGATGGCAGCCGCTGACAGAATATATGGTGAATGACGACTACGACGATAAAAGTATGATGTCGCCAGGCTTCTGTGATACCATCTACGTAACTGTATTTTTGCCTTTTTTCAGATACTGACAATATGTATTAGATTCCCCCACCTGTAAGTGGCGATGTAAAGGAAATGATATTTGATGGACCAGGAAACTGACATCACTTCACTAGCAATCCAAGAGGCACAACTTGTTTTAGCAGAAAAGCGAACATCTTTGGCGGTGATGCGCACCGGTATTGCGGTGTTGGCTTTACCTCTGTCAGTTATGAGTGTTCTGATAGCGACTTCAAAATATTACGATGTCTTTCATGTACTACATTTTCTTGTTCCATTGGTGGTGCTCAGCTTAGCTTTAATTATTTTTGGCGTTTACTTAATTATGCTTTCAATAATCCGTATGCGACATTATGACCGTCTTATTCATGAAATTAAGAAAAAGCATGGCGTAATTGGAAAATTCATTGAGTGAATTTATAAATCTCTCGTAACCATTGATATACAGCCGAAGGGAATGACCGCGCGGCTGCTTTAAGCCATTGAATCTACTATTCCTCCCGTTATAGTTTCTTGGCCAGCTTTCCCAGATCAACTTCCCTTTTATCGACCAGCGCCGAACAATAGTCCAAGAACGGAACACCGCCCCACTTTTCCTTGAACCGACGTATGCCCGCATTGACCCCCAGGCCGAGATTGATCGTCTTTTTACCCTCCATTTGCGCCAGGTTTACCATTTCACTGAAAAGCAGATCCGACGCCCCTGGAACAGTCTCTCTTACCGATCTGAAATTAAAAAGATAATAGGCGGAATCTACGGAGCCCAGATCCACGATGGTGAAGGCTGCCAGTCGACCCTTCTTCCGGACCTCAAGCACCCGGCTGGTTCGGCTGCGCTTGAGGTAACGCTGAATGTTTTTAAAAACAGTTTTCTGTTCGGAACTCAATCTGTGCCCGGCAGTAAAGTGTTTAACTAATTTCCTGTGTTCTTTGCCGAACAGCCCGGTGTGGACGCTAAGCTCTCTTTGCGCCCGCCGCAACATGTAAGCCACTCCGGGGGCCGGAGGCCCTGCCGGAAGATTTAGCCGGAAATAGGCGTCCCCGGGCTGTTCTTCAAAAGAATCCGTCAACTCCCATATTTCCGGGGCGATAATGGCTACGGTTGCGGGATGAAACCGGTTACAGGCGGCCTGGTAGGCCTGGGGGTTGGATTGGTGGTCGACGCCGAAGGGATACCCGATAAAAAGGAGGTGATTTTTACGAACGTAACAGAGATGATTTTCAAGCAAGTGGGATTCGGCGCCGGAAATGGCTTCGACATAGTCCGGAAGGTGTTCGGGCAAATAGGCTTGCTGATATACGCGCTGCAATTCTTCCGGGTTTAGCATTTAATCCCCGTTAGTTCGAATCAAATATTCTTCGAATCTCCGCAGATCGCGATTCACCGATGGCGGACTCTATTCTGCTTAGCATGGCGGCATCCGTTTGCGCACCCAGGGTCTGACTGGCAGCCCGCAAGACCCGTTTTTCCAGTGCTGAAAGCGCTTGTTGAAAATTGAAAAAGGCTTCCCGTTGCGGATAGACACTGCGAACCAATCTAGCGTAGTCTTGGCCGTCGGCCCGGAACAATTTAAAATAGTGGTCGATCAGAAACTCGATTTCTCTGAGTTGTTCCTGCCGGATGGCATCCGAATACATTCCTCCGGGTACGGAGGTCAGCAGTTGCTTGGTTTGCAGCTCGATGCGCATGAGGGCCGCACCCCTGGTCTGGTTTTTGGCCATCATGTCATAAGCGGCTTCGAGGGCCATTTTTTTTGTAAACATCAGGTTTTGGGCGAATAGCTGGCGGCGCTCCTTTGATTTCATATAAGCCAGAATGAACACAATCGGTATCAATACCTCCCAGACAGATAACGGCCGGGGCGGATTCACTTTAAGCGCAACAAAATTAGCCTGCGTCTGCTCATGGAAAAGGATGGTCTTGAATTTTTTCTTCAATTCACTCGGCACGGTTGCCCCTTTAACGGAAAATGAACCGAATCATCAATAAATATCTTCCACTGTTCTGTTGCGCCGCTTCGCAACCTGCTGCGCTTCCAGGTCTAATTTTTCCTTCAGCTTCTCGTTGTTTCCGGCCTGGGCGATGATTACCCGGTCGATTTCGTTTTCGGCATCAGTCAGGGCCGCCAAATGATTTTCAAATGCCGCTTGGGCCGGATAGGCGTTTTCGATCAATTCGTAATAAGTGGCGCCTTGGGCATTGAAAAGCCTGGTGTAGTGGTCGGTCAGCAGATCCACCGCCGCCCTTTGAGACCGAGCCAGCCCGGTGGAATAAAGATTGAGGGATTGGAGCCATTGTTTGATGTCGCCATCGAGGTTCCGGTCAATCAGGGCTTTTTCTTCACCACTTGAAAGAGCCCGGGCAGCATCCAGTGCCAGGTTGCGCGGAAACATGAAATGTTTGGTGTAGCGGCTGATGGCCGTTGTCCGACGCAAAAAATCTATGATGAACATGCCCGGTATCAGATAATACCAGGCCGAGGGCGGTTGCTGATAGACGACGCCGATGGTAACTTCCCTGGCAAACTGCGTTTCGGCCGCTCGAATGATGTCAAGTTTTTCCATATTCATCCCTGTGGACGTTCAGCCGGCCGGCGGGATAACAGAAGGCGCTCGCACCCCGAGCGCCTTCTATTCGGTCGAGTTGAAAAAATTAACCGTGATCAAAAGCTTCAATCCGGTGGAATGACCGCCGGAAAGAATGTGCTGGACCACAGGATCCAGGTGATGAAAAAGGTCCAGACGGCGTTGGCAGTCTGGGAAATCCAGTAGGCGATCGCCGGTTTTCCGCCGCCCACCGAGACCAGTTCCTTAAAATTGGTCTCCAGACCGATGGACACGAAACACAGGGCAAAAAACCAGTTTCGATAGGTCTTGGTGGCACTGCCGACGGCCTTGACGGCTTTGAGCCCCGAAACCGGCTCAACAAAAACCGAGACGACAATGGAGGCCACAATAAAACCGAGCACAAACTTGGGAAACCGGTACCAGATTTCCATGAAAGAAGGTCTTTCGACATTCCCCGCCTCTTTGCGGTCTAGGCTCATGGTTGCCCAAAGGGCCATCAAAAATGCCGCCACCCCGATCAGCACATTTTGGGCCATCTTGACCATGGCCGCCACTTTATAAGCAGCATCACCACCAATGATTCCACCGGCCGCCACAACGGCCCCCGTGTTGTCGATAACCCCGCCGACCCAGGCACCGGCCCAGTTGTTGGGCAGTTCCAGCCATTTGGCGATGGGCGGCATAACCAGGATCAGAACCACCGCACATACCAGGACCCAGGCCACCATATAACTGACTTCCTTTTTGTTGCCCTGGATGGCTCCGCCGGCGGCAATGGTGGCCGACACCCCGCAGATGGCGTTGGCCGAAGCGATGATGGCGCTGAAGCGCTCGGATACCTGAAATTTCCGGCAAATCCAGTAGGTCATAAACCAGACCGCTGTGGCCACCAAAACAGCCTGGACGAGACCCATGAAACCGCCCCTGAGGACATCCGAGAACAGAATACCTGCGCCCATGCAAACCAGGCCGATCTTAATAAAGTATTCCGTCTGTCCGGCGGCTCTCAAGATCTGGGGCACCTGGAAGATGTTGCTGATGATCAGACCAAAAATGAGGGCAAAGATGACATACTCGATGCCCCACTTGGCAAAAAAAGCCTGTTTGGATAATACCATGGCGATTAAAGCAAGAACATAGATCACCACAAAACCGGGGATGTAGCGCTTGAAATCATATTTCATGAAAATGCCGCCGACTGCGGTGATGACCGCCATGAACACAAAAAGAATGACGCTCTGCCAGAGAAAAACGCCGAAGCCTTTGGGAAAGGCTGCCGTAAGGCTTGTCCATTTGGCAATTTTGGGACCAGCCGGCAACAACCCGACGGCCCATTTGCCGGCTTCGACTTCTTTCAGCGAGACAATAGCTAAAACCAGGATAAACCATCCGAGGAAACATGCCCACCAGTCTTCACTTTGCCAGACCGGCGGCTTTTCATTACCGTTGCTCATGAGATAGCCTCCTTTTAAACAATAAGGTCGGTTAAATCCATAAAGTCTTAAAATTCAAAAATTAACAGCTATACAGGAGTCTCATAAAAATGATGTCGAACCTTAGTTTACCCAATTCACCTCCTTCCGCCTAATAATTTCATCGACAAAAAACCCATCCGTATCCTCCAAATAGGATGTCCTAATTATTTATTTAATACCCCCGGGAAATGCAAGCAAAAACATAATTTGAGGACATATCGGAGTGGATCAACCGGAGTCCAATGTTCACCTGTTTTTCCTCAAGGGTGATGCCGAACGTTTGTACGGCCCTCAACAATTTAATATTCTTTACGATATTTGCTTGACAGGTCTTGATGTCTTTTCTATGATCCCTGCGATAAATCGGAAAGGAAAAGGTTTCTATGGTTCTGTATACTGTGTACTGCCTGGTGGGATTTGCGCTGCTGTACTTCGGAGCGGAATGGCTGGTTAAGGGATCATCCAGCCTGGCGCGCAGCCTGGGGGTTACCCCGATTGTGATCGGTTTGACGGTGGTGGCCTTCGGCACATCGGCGCCGGAGCTGGTGGTCAGCCTGATTTCATCGATTAAAGGCAAGAGCATGATCGCGGTGGGGAATGTAATCGGCAGCAATATCTGCAACATCGCCCTGGTGCTGGGACTATCGGCCCTCTTTCAGCCCATCAAAAGCGACCCGACGGTGGTCAGGCGCGATATCCCGATCATGCTGGGCATATCTGTATACCTTCTGATATTGACCTTTAACTCCACCCTGGGACGCATCGAAGGTGCCACCCTGTTTATTGGCATCATCCTGTATACGGTTATGAACTATGCCCTGGCGAAAAAAGAAACCGCCGGAGCAGCCGAGATCGAGTCCGAACTGGAAGAGATCGGATTTGTGGCGTCCAGACCCAGGCAGCTATTGCTGATCGGCGGTGGTATCGCCGGCGTGGTGGGCGGTGCCCAGGTGGTGGTGAACAATGCCGTCATCATCATGACCATTTTAGGTGTCAGCGAAAAATTTATCGGCCTGACCATCGTGGCCTTCGGAACATCGCTACCGGAGCTGGCAACGTCGGTGGTGGCTGCCATGCGCGGCGAAATGGATATCAGTATCGGCAACCTGGTGGGTAGCAACGTGTTCAACATCATGAGCGTGCTGGGTGTGGCCTCACTGGTACGGCCGATCCCCATTCCCGGCGGTTTTATCGAGAGCGGACTGTGGATCGACTATCTGGTAATGATGTTTACCAGCTTTTTACCCTGGTTGATGATGCGCAAAGATTTTACGGTTAAACGATCTGACGGAGTTATCCTTCTGTTATGCTATGGGGGGTACCTAGCTTATTTAATTATAAAAGCATAGGATAATCGATTTCTCGATTTTGGATTGCGGATTGCGGATTTTAATAGGGAAAATATCTTATTTTAGCCTCTGAGCATCGCACATTGCGCCAATTTTATCCAGCATCGAGAATCGAGAACCGCGCACCGCGCAACCCAAAAACAGCCGCACACAAAATCTGCAGTTCTATTCAATCCGAAATCCGCAATCCCAGATCCCAAATCTCATTGGATTTTCCTCAATTTCTCCATCAATCCGGTCATATCCGGCGGCAGGGGCGATTCAAATGACAGGCGCTCACCCGTTCGGGGGTGGATAAAGCCCAATCGCCAGGCATGCAGCAGTTGCCTTGGGATGGCTTTTAGCAGGTCGATGAGGTTGGCCGGCAGACGCTCGGCCTTGTTATTCAGGTTTTTGATTAGCCTGCGGGGACGATAGACCGGATCACCGACGATGGGGTGATCCATGGTCGAACAGTGAACCCGGATTTGATGGGTTCGGCCGGTTGCCAATGTCAGTTCGAGCAGAGTAATATCTTGAAATCGTTTAAGAACACGCCAGCTTGTAACCGCCTGGCGACCCTTGCGGGTGGTGGTGGACATTTGTTTGCGATGGACCGGGTGCCGCCCGATGGGCAGATCGATGGTGCCGGCATCCTTTTTTAATTCACCGTAAACCAGGGCCAGATATATTTTGCTGACCGAGCGGGCCTTGAACTGGGCTGCCAGGGCCTCAAGCGTGGCCGCATTTTTGGCTACCACCATGGTTCCGGAAGTGTCTTTATCCAGTCGATGAACAATCCCGGGTCTGATCTGTCCGCCGATGCCTTCAAGGTCCGGGCAGTGATAGAGCAACGCATTGACCAGGGTACCGCTTCTGTGCCCGGGAGCCGGATGAACGACGATGCCGGCCTGTTTGTTGAGC
>JAFDCJ010000096.1 GCA_019312835.1 Deltaproteobacteria bacterium | reverse complement strand
GTGCGCTTCCATACGCTTCCGCCATTCCTCCGCCACAAACACCGGGTTGCAGTATAGCCTCCTCGACTAGTCGGTTGGAGTCGGTAATCTGAAAAATTCTATGATTTTCCCCGACAGTTCAGAACCATCTTCTGTAAAACTCAATGACACACCGGGGAAACTGACAATTCTCCGGACACAATCAAATTTGAGCTGCATCTAATCCAAGATCGAATCAAACCATCCTGTAATCAGATCAAACCTCTGCAATAACGCTGATATTGTGTATAATAAGTATTAACAGTCGCTTATATGAGAGGTGCAGGATGAGCAGGTTGAATACACAGACGATAATGTGGAACGCCGATGGACTGTTGTATGAATTAGATTACGGACCTCCAGCATCAATAACATACGATAAACTCGATAATCCCTATGATGTTTCTGTCATTCCGAAAGTCTGGACACCCACGCCGGTACCGACAGCTCAAGGTACATCACCCACTCCCACACCTGCTCCTACCTATACACCGAGGGATGACGGTTATTGGGTTTGATTGACCGGCTCCAGGTCAACCTGTCCCGTTACATCCAGGGCAGTGGGTACGGTTGAACCGCCGCCCGAACCCATGGAGCCATAAGAGTAGACCTCGAAATCCGGGTAGGCATTGCCGCCGTGTTCGGTAACGTCGAGTCCCTCGAGCTCTTCTTCCGGTGAGACTCTCAGGCCGACGGTTTTGTCGATCAGCTTGAACATCAAAAAGGCCAGCGGAAAAACCCACACGAAGCAGGCGACGATCCCCAGCAGCTGGACACCGATAATCTTGGCCGACGTTCCGCCGATGTTGAAGATTCCCGCGGCCAGGGTACCCCAGGCACCGCAAACGCCGTGCACCGAAATGGCACCGACCGGGTCATCAATTTTGATTTTGTCAAAGAACAGGACGGACAGCACGACGATGACACCGCCGGCTGCTCCGATAACCACGGCGCTCAGCGGGGTGACCGAGGCGCAGGGGGCGGTGATGGCCACCAGCCCGGCCAGGGCACCGTTTAAGCTCATGCCCACCTCGGGTTTGCCGAATTTGATCCAGGAAGTGACCATGGCCAGAACGGCACCGGCGGCGGCCGCCAGGTTGGTATTGACAAAAATCATGGCGATGTCCTTGTTGGCGGCCGTGGTGGACCCGGGATTGAACCCGAACCAGCCCAGCCACAGGATGAAAACGCCCAGGGCTGCCAGGGGCATGCTGTGCCCCAGGATCGGTTTGATCGTGCCGGATTTGGTATATTTTCCCAGGCGGGGACCCAGGACGATGGTGCCGGCCAGGGCGGCCCAGCCACCCACCGAATGCACCACAGTTGAGCCCGCAAAATCGATAAAACCCAGCCCTTCCAGCCAGCCGTCACCGTTGAGCAGGCTGCCCCAGGCCCAACTGCCGAATACCGGATAGATAATGGCGCTGAGTACGACACTGTAAACCAGATAACCGGAAAACTTGGTTCGCTCGGCCATGGCTCCCGAAACGATGGTGGCGGCGGTGGCGCAAAACACGACCTGGAACATCCAGAAAGCAAGGACCCAGGGATCACCGCCAACTTCAAAATCAGACAGAAAAAAGCCGGAAGTACCGAACCAGCCGGTAGATGACGCCCCGAACATCAACCCGAAGCCAATGGCCCAGAAGGCCAGTGAGCCCATCGAAAAATCCATCAGATTTTTCATCATAATGTTGATAGCGTTCTTGGCCCGGGTGAAACCGGTTTCCACTAAAGCAAAGCCGGCCTGCATAAAAAACACCAGCGCGGCTGCCACCAGGGTCCAGATATAATCGGCATGGGACTGCACCACATCGATCAGGTGTTTGTTGGATTCTGCCGTCGGGGGTTCGTCACCCGCCCATACGCGGCTGATACATGCTGCCATAAACAAGAGCGATAGGATGGATCTCTTCATGATAGTGGTTTTCCTCCTTAATTTAAAATGGTTAAATTGCGTTTAAACCTGTTTCACCGGTTCGGATCCGGATGGTTTCTTCCAGAGAGGAAACAAAAATCTTGCCGTCTCCAATTGTGCCGGTTTTAGCCGTATCTTTGATGATGTCGATGACCCGGGTGGACAGGTCGTCATCGACGACAAGCCCGATAAGGATTTTGGGCACAAAATCAACCTGGTACTCGGCGCCGCGATAGATCTCCTTGTGTCCCCGCTGCCGACCGAAACCCTTGACTTCGCTGATGGTCATACCGTTGACGCCGATGTTGTTCAGGGCCTCTTTGACGTCATCCAGTTTAAAGGGTTTTATGACTGCCTCGATCTTCTTCATCTGATGATCTCCTGTTGTGTTGATGGTTTCTGTTTTTTTGACTCCCGGGAATTTCGAATCGGGTTACATATTAAGCAATGCCCGTGCCATTGTGCCGGCTTCGGCTGGAAACGTTATAACAAATTGTAATAAAACGAAATTTATCATAGAGGGGTGGATATGCGGGTTAGAACAAAAATTACATAAATGTTATATAAATAGGTTATAGTAACAAATATCTAATTTTTGTGGCGGGGACTGAGGAAGCTATGGATCGTGGGAGCGGCTTCCAGCCGCGATCCCACTATTGGGATAAATCCGATTTGTGGCTGGAAGCCGCTGGCACAATAATGATTCGTTGGGTGGGCATTTTCTACCAAACTTAGGCCAACCGGGCGTTTCCGGGCGGGGATAAACCCCGCCCCTACGCATAAAGGATCGGCACCTGTCCGGAATATCAAGCCCTATGTCGTGACAATTACGCCCTGGGGCTCAACACCAGGATAGGGATAAAATCAACCCGATTGCCAGCAGGAGGCTGAAAAAAAAGGCGAGTCCGGCTGTTTGGGCGAGTAAATCATTTAAAGCGGGCCCATCGGGCGATTGCCGGATCAGGCGAATATGCAGCAGCGCCAGGGGCAGGGTGGCAAGCGGCAACAGCAGCCAGGCGGAGGCCAGACCGTCCAGCCAGAGAAAAACGGGGACAGCGTAAGCACCGGCAAGTAAAAACGCATACTCCGATTGGGTTTTCTGCCGGCCGATCATGACGGCCAGGGTGCGCTTGCCGGCCCGCTGATCGGTTTCGATATCCCGTAAATTGTTGACCACCAGGATGGCCGTGATCATCAGGCCGACGACGGCACCCATAACCATAACCATTGGTGTGAGCCGAAGCGCCTGTACATAGTAGGTGCCGCAGACCGCTACCAGTCCGAAAAAAATAAAAACAAAAAGATCACCCAGTCCGTGGGATGCCAGGGGATAAGGGCCACCGCTGTAGGCCAGGGCCGCCATGACGGCAGCGGCGCCGATGACGACCACCGGCCACCCAGCGATGGTGACCAGATAAAGCCCCGGCAACAGGGATAAAACAAAAACCGTCGTTATCGCCGCTTTCACCCGTCCGGGCGGGATTAAGCCGCTCTGGGTCACCCGCACCGGCCCGAGGCGCTCAACGGTATCGATGCCTTTGGAAAAGTCAAAAAAATCGTTGGCCAGATTCACGGCGACCTGCAGAAGCAACGCCACGGCCAGGCAGGCCATTGCCGGTCCGAGCGAAAATTTCCGGTCAACATAGGCCATGGCACAGCCCACGATTACCGGCGCCACCGCGGCCGGAAGGGTCTTGGGGCGGGTGGCCAGGAGCCAGGCGCTCATTGGTTTACTCATATTTTGCGGAAGATTTCCCATTTTATCTATTTGAACGCTTAATATTGCGGCAACGCTAAATCGCGCGTTATTTGTTATTGGTTATTCGTTATTGGTGATAAGACAAGAATTTATTCAGAAAATCTATGTTCGCAGATCTATAAAATTCGATATTTTTTCTTTTAAAGCATAGCCTGATGTTCCATCGATTTATATGTTCAAAGGTGTGCCTACCAGCAGAGCTGAGTGACGTATCATTCTTTGTTTTCTGAGGTGCGCCTGAACTAATAACGAATAACTAAAATAGCGCTACGCGCCATTTTGATCCTGGTACCGGCAGAATCGGTGCTCCAGACTGTAGATCACAAAATAAAGCACGAGCCCCAGAACGCTCATGGCCATAATGCCGGTGTACATCTCCGGATATCTCAATACCTGGTAAGTTTCCACAACAATGTAGTAACCCAGGCCGTAGGTCGTCAAGGATTGCTCGGCAATGAACAACACCGCGATGGCTGTGCCGACGGATACCCGCAAAGCGGTCAAAACGGCCGGCAACGATGCCGGAAAGTAAACATAGCGAAAAAGGGCCCGGCGTCCGGCACCCAGTGAGCGCACCGATAAAATCAGCTCCGCCTGCAGGTTGGCGGCTTCATCGCGAACCACCACCAGTATCTGAAAGAAGATGATCAGGGCAATCAAAAAAACTTTGGACACATCCGTAATGCCCATCAAGATATAGATTACCGGTAAAAAGACAATTTTGGGAATGGGATAGACGATGGCAATCAGGGGGGCGAAGATGCGATCCAGTCGGGGGGACTGCCCCAACCCCAGGCCCACCGGAACCGCCGTAATGACAGAAACGGCGATGGCGGCCAGTACACGCCCGGTGCTGGCCAGAAAATGCAGGCCCAATTCGCCGAAAATCGACTTGAAAAAAAGCGGCAGCACCAGCAACGGAGAAGGCATGATGGGCTGCCGGATCAACCAGGTCAGCACCTGCCAGCAGAACATGAACATCAACAATCCGATGACCGCTGCCGACAGGTTTAGCCTGCGTTTCATGCCAGTGCTCCAAGGGTTTTGCGCAGTTCGGCACATTGGTTGTGGAATGCCGTCTGGTTGCGTTTGTCGAAAATACCCGCACAGGCATTTTCAAGAATGAACGGCTCGTGGTTGAAGCCTTCCCGCAAGGCCAGAATTTTCCTGCCCATGACCACGGCGACTTCTATATCGTGGGTCACAATGATGCAGGTGATGTTTGCTTCTCGATTTAACCTGGTAATAAGGTTTTCAAGCTCTTCCCGCGTGGGGGCATCGAGGGCCGAAAAAGGCTCATCGAGCAGCAGCAAATCAGGCTCCATGGCCAGTGTTCGGGCGATGGCGGTTCGCTGGCGCTGGCCCCTGGACAACCGTCCCGGATATTCGTTTTTTAAAGCCGCCATGCCCAGTTTTTCAAGCCAGTAATCCACCCGCTGATCGGCTTTGTCGGCACCCAGTTTTTTATCGGCCGGCGCATGCTTGCCGTCGGCACCATAAAAGTTCCAGATGCTCAGCCCCAGACGGGCGTTTTCTCTCACCGTTGCCCAGGGCAGCAAACCGTGATCCTGCAGAACCAGCCCGGTGCGCGGTCGGGGGCGCAAAATCGGTGCTCCGTCAATCAAAATGGCTCCGGACATCAGGCGGCGCAAGCCGGCCAGCAGATACAAAAATGTGGATTTGCCGCAACCAGACGGGCCGATAACCGACCACGCGTCGCCGCGGTCGACCGTCAGGTTAAACGCCTTAAAAATAGGTTCCTGCCCGCTGTAGGCAAATGTCAGATTATTGATTTCGATCATTTGCTTATGGTTTAAATAGTTGAGATCCGGGGACTATCGCGATCGACACCATGAATTCACATACAACTGATTGGGCTGCATTTAGCGAAACTTCCTGCCTTGCGCCTTCGTCATGCCGGATCAAGTCCGGCATGACGAAGAGATATCATCTGTTTGTCTGATCATCAGCTAACTAATTTTCTATTCAACTGATGAACCAATCAGCTAATCTCCCTCGGGTAGAAACTCAGCTGTAATCGAATCTTCATAGGAAAGCGCCGATTTCAACAGGCCCCTGTCCGTCATCCAGTCCATAACATCCGCCCACTGCCCGGCATCGGGCACTTCCCTGCGGGGGTAGGGTGGAATCTTATATGTTGACTGGATGTTTTTGGGCACCCGAATTTTCTCAAGGAGCAATCTGCGAAACGATTCGGGGTCGTTGTTGATGGCAGCCGCCGCGCGGTCCCAGGCGTTGAGAAACAACCGCACGGCCCGAGCCTTATGTTGCAGCGACTTAACGCTGAAACTCAACACACTCACGCTGTAACCGGGATAAGCGGAGTCATCGACAATTTCACCGGCGCCTGCTGCGATCGCACTCCTGGCTAACGGATCGGGGAGAGTGGCGGCCTTTAGTTGTCCCTGCAGCAGCAATTGATACCTTTCCGGTATAATCGGTACCGATTTTTTGACGATTGCGTCGGCGCCAAGGCCCTCGGCGATCAGCAGTCGGTCGGTGACGTATTCAATGATGGTATTTTTGGATACACCGATGGGAACTTGCGCCAGTTGAGCGGCTGCGCTGAAATTGATCCCCGGTGCCGACAGCAGGCGAAACAGGGGATAATTACGATAAGCTTTGCGTGCCGATATAACGGATCTGACCTGAATATGGTTGCGATTAAAATTAGCGGTGGTGATCATTTCGTTGAGCATACCGTCAATGGCACCGGATTGCATCAGCTGGTCTCTCTCCAGCCCGCTGGCCACCGGAACGGCCTTGACATCAACGCCGTAATCGGCGAAGTAGCCTTCCGATTCCGCCACGTAATAAGGGAAGGCATCCAGAATGGGTAAAAGGGCAATTTTAAGCGGCTCGGCCGTATTGCCCGGCTGGGCGGCCAGATCGGAATCTAAACCTGCCAAGATCACTGACATAATGCAAAGTGACCCTATAATGACTTGCCGGATTTTTTTGATACCTTTCATCTTTAAGCCCCTCATCTTGGCCGATGGCCTGCTTTGACGCCAGGCGCAGATATCTAAGATAGTGGAATATAGATTCAATAATTCAATACCAAATATTGATTAGGCCCTAATGGCAATTATGCAATTGGGGTGTGAGGCCTACATACCAGATAAATGGTTTTTGTGCAAAAAATCTGACGACTGCAATTGCTGCTTTCGGGACCTCGTTATAATTGCAAAAGCCGGTCAAATTGATTGGATCGATGCGTATCCGGTTGATTTAAATTTTAAATATGGCTACAATTTGGTTGCGACCATTGTTGGAAGCTATCTCAAAAAAAGGAAACAGCGGATATGTACGATGTTGCCATTATCGGCGGCGGGGTCATTGGGTGTGCCATTGCCCGTGAACTGTCGCGCTATCGTCTTCGCACGGTGGTTCTTGAAATGTGCGAAGAGGTGGGATTCGGCACCACCAAAACCAATAGCGGCATCATTCATGCCGGTCATCACAGCTCGCCGGATACGTTGAAGGGAAGGCTGGTTGTCCGTGGCAACCAGCTGTTCGATCAGCTGTTCGAAGAGTTGAATTTCGGCTTTGCCCGTATCGGTGAGCTGGTAGTAGCCGCTGAAGAGGAGGATATCCAGGTTCTGGACAGCTTAAAAGCCCAGGGCGACGCCAAGGGTGTACCGGGTCTGGAGATGTGGGACCGGCAGCGCCTGCGACGCGAAGAGCCCAATCTGTCGCACAAACTGCTGGCAGCCCTTCACGCTCCCTCGGCCGGGGTGATCAATCCCTATGAATTTGCCTTTGCGCTGATTGAAAATGCGATCGATAACGGTGTGGAGCTTAAAATCAACAGCCCGGTGCTAAACGTCAAAACCGGCAAGAAAGCCATCACCATCCGCATCCCCCGCGAAAAAATTCAAGCCCGCTTTGCCCTCAACTGCGCCGGGATTTTTGCGGATCAAATTGCGCGGATGGCAGGGGTCGATGATTTCAGTATTCACCCCCGCAAGGGCGAGGAGTACATGCTGGACAAACGGCTCATGGGCCTGGTGCGCAAGTTGATATTTCCGGTCCCCAAGGCTAACAGTAAAGGGATTCTGATCATTCCAACCTTCAACGGGACCATGATGGTCGGTCCCACGGCCGAGGATACCGATGACCGCTACGACGTGTCCACCAGTTATGGAGGATCCGAGCAGGTATTTGCCTCGGTCAGCAAGATATGCCCCTCGATAGCCGAGCGCGATACCATCACTGAGTTTGCCGGATTGCGAGCCGTGAGCAATACCAACGATTTTATCATTGGCCCCACGAGGAAAAAGGGCTTCATAAATGTCGCCGGCATCCAGTCGCCCGGGCTCACATCGGCTCCGGCCATCGCCGAGTATGTATGTGATATCCTCAAAGATGAAGGTTTGATCCTGGAGCCCCAAAAAGAATTCAAACGCCAGGTGCCGGGACCACCGCGATTTGCCACTCTGAGCCTCGAGGACCGGCAGCAATTGATTAAGCTCAACCCCCTTTTTGGCAGAGTGGTCTGTCGCTGTGAGCTGATCACCGAGGCTGAGATACACAACGCCATCGATCACGGGGCCCGCACCCTGGACGGCATAAAATTTCGCAGCCGGGCCGGTATGGGGCGCTGCCAGGGCGGATTCTGCACCACCCGGTGCATGGATATCCTGGCCCAACGCCTGGGGGTGCCCTTTGACAAAATCACCAAACGCGGCGGGGACTCGTGGATCGTATTGGATATGGCGAATAAGCAGCATCCGAAGACCAGAGGGCAGAAAACAAAAGCGAGATGACAGAGGACAGAAGGCAGAGTTCCCGGCTTCGTCCCGCTAAAGCGGGACTAAGCTGTTGCAAGCAGAGAGCACAAAACGGAAAGCGGTTGACATCTCCCTCTCCCTTGACGGGAGAGGGTCGGGGTGAGGGTGTGTAAAATGGATCTATTTCCTTTTTATTCCCCCTCCCCTTGGTCCCCTCCCGCCAGGGGAGGGGAAGCTATATTGATTGCCATAGTGTCAGATTTTAACGGGTTTTAATTTAAGGAATTGACTAGCATGCTGGATCGTATGGAAGGCAAATACGATGTGGTCATTGTCGGTGGCGGGCCGGCCGGCATGGGCGCCGCCCTTGGTGCCCGGAATTCCGGGGCTGAACGGATTCTGATGCTGGATCGCGAAGAGGAAGCCGGCGGCATCCTCTGGCAGTGCATTCATTCCGGATTTGGGTTGCATTATTTTCGGGAGGAGCTCACCGGTCCGGAATATGCCCAGCGGTTTCTGGAAAAAGTCATCGACCACGACGTTGATCTGGCCACCAGCTCCTATGTTTCCGGTATTTCGGTTGATTCTGACGGCACTAAAAATGTGCGCGTCATGAACGAAAGACAGGGGCTGGTCACGATCAATACCAAAGCGGTTGTGCTTTCCATGGGCTGCCGCGAACGCACCCGCGGCTCCATTCGGATTCCCGGTACCCGTCCCTCCGGTATTCTGACGGCAGGCCTGGCCCAGAAGCTTGTCAATTTAAAGGGCTATCTGCCGGGCAGACGCGTCGCCATTTTAGGATCCGGCGATATCGGACTGATCATGGCCCGGCGCCTGGTTCTCGAAGGCTGTGAGGTGGTGGGCGTTTTCGAGATTATGCCCTATTCCAACGGTCTTTCCCGCAACGTCGTGCAATGCCTGGATGATTTCGGTATTCCGTTGCACCTGTCCACCACGGTGGCCTACATTCACGGTCGCGACCGCGTGGAGAAAATTACGGTTGCGCCCGTTGATCAGGACTTAAAGCCGGTTATGAGCAAGGCCCGGGACATTAAATGCGATACCCTGCTGCTGTCGATCGGGTTGATCCCCGAAAACGAGCTTTCGCTGAGTTTGGGCATTTTGATGGATGTCGTCACCGGGGGACCACGGATATCCAGTACCCTGGAGACCAGTATGCCCGGTGTATTCGCCAGTGGCAATGTCCTGCATGTCCACGACCTGGTGGATTTTGTGACCCGCGAGTCGCTGCTGGCCGGCCAATTTGCCGGCGAATGGGCCCAGGGGGTTCGCCGGCCGGATGACAACATCCGCCTGTTGCCGGGAGACAACGTGCGCTATTGTATTCCCCACACGCTGAGTCCTGAGCGGGAACACACCATTTACATGCGTTGCAAGGAGGCCATGAAGCCCTGCCGCATTCGGGTGGGAAATCTAATGGAAAAAAAGCTGCGGTTTGTGGCACCGGCCGAAATGATCATTTTCAAAATCAAACCCGATTTGCTGGATAGATTCCACGACGATTCGTTGCGCATCGATATTCTGCCGGCCAAGAAAGGAAAGCGCCATGGTCAAAGCTAAGGAATACACCTGTATCGGGTGTCCCATCGGTTGCCCCCTGCAGCTGGTACACAAAGGCAGCAAAATTACGGAAATCTCCGGCAATGAATGTGATCGCGGTGCCAAATATGCCAAGCAGGAATTTACCGATCCACGTCGTGAGCTGAGCACCACTATGGAGATTGTCGGGGCCCGCTGGAGGCGCCTGCCCGTCAAGGTTACCGGACCGGTTGAAAAGGGTCGGGTCCTGGAGGCCGCCCGCCGGATACATACGGTGCACGTCACCGCTCCTGTCAAAATCGGGCAGGTCCTGATCAAGGATTTTTTAGGTCAGAAAGGGATTGATGTGGTGGCCTGCCGGACGATGGAGGCAATTGTTTAAAAAACAATTACGAGTTATGTGTCACTCGTTATTGGTTATTCGTATAAGCGGATTGAGATCCAATTTACGACTTAACCGATCATGGCGTGATAAAATGATGCGTTCTGCGATTACGGAATGGAAGCTGTTCTTTTTGTAAAATTTGCCGTCTCCATCATCATCGTCCTGACGCTTTCGGCTGTCGCCGAGCATGTGAGTCCGAGAGCAGCCGGCCTTTTGGCGGGTTATCCCGCCGGGGCTGTCATTACCCTGTTTTTTTTCGGTTCGGATATCAGTCCCGAATTTGCCGCCGAGAGCGCGGTATACACCATGATGGGGCTGATTGCCACCCAGGTTTTTGTCTTCTGTTATTATAAATCCACGCTTTATTTTAAGAAATTTTCCATTGCGGTATCTTCGGCCCTTGCCGTCAGCGGTTACCTAATCGTGATCTGGCTGCTGCATCCGGTCCAACTGAATAAATATCTGGCGGCCCTGTTGCCCATTGCTTCCATATTTGTATTCATCTATTTATTCAGGCAGATTAAGAACACCACCATTCGTGCGCGGGTCAAGCTAACCCCTGCAATCCTTTTTCTGCGGGCTTTTCTGGCCGCCTTCATCCTGTTGATCATTATCGCCACCGCCAAATTGGTCGGCTACCGATGGGCAGGCCTGTTTTCTGCCTTTCCCAGCACCCTGTATCCCCTGCTTCTGATCGTGCACCTCACCTATGATACGGCCCATGTCCATACGATCATAAAAAATTTTCCCCAGGGAATGGGATCTTTAATTACCTATTTGTTATGCGTTTCCATTGTCTATCCCATAAGCGGCATTTATATCGGGACGGTGATATCCCTGGCGACAGCCAGCGTCTACCTGCTTCTTTATCGCCTGGTGGCCGTCAAGACCGGATGATGCCGGGGTGGGGCGCTGTTGGTCGATTTGTATTTTTGTCGGTGCGCGCCATACGGATTATATACTCCTGGCGGGCCTTTGCCCGCGCGAGTTTGCCCGAAGTCGTCCTTGGCAACGTATGGCGCGACACCAGTACTATCTGACAGTCGATTTGAAACTGCCGGCGGATTAATCGCCTGATCCACAATGCCAGATCGGTCTTTTGGGTTTGTTCAGGTTTACGGCACTGGAGCAGCAAGACGGCTTTGTTACGGCCATCCCCACCGGGCACTGCAATGGCGGCCGCATCCCCCATTCTGACTTCGGGTTGCCGCTCGGCGATGCCTTCGAGATCCTGGGGCCACACGCTGCGGCCATTTACCACTATCAGTTCGGCTTGCCGGCCGGTGACAAATATATGGTTGTCCGCGATATAGGCCAGATCACCGGTATTCAGCCAGCCGTCGGCGGATAAGACCTCACGGGTTGCCTTTGCATTGTTGAAATAGCCGCTCATTACACTCGGTCCCCGCACATACAACCTGCCGATATGCCGTTCCGGCAACTGGCGCCCGCGCTCATCCCTTACCTGGATTTCATACCCCGGCATGGGTTGGCCACAGCTGACATGTTCTTTAGCTGTATATGGACGGTTATGGTTGGCGAGGTCCAACGGTTTGGCCCGGCGCTGGTCGGCCATCAGCTCAGGATCCACCTGATCCACAGCCAGCCCTTTGCCCGGTTTGGAGAAACTGACGGCCAGCGAACATTCCGCCATACCGTATCCGGCCACAAGGGCCGTTTCTCGAAAACCGGCCGGGGCAAGGGCCGCGGCAAACCCTTTCATGGTAGCGGGATTAATGGTTTCCGAGCCCACCGCCGCCAACCGCCAGGCACGCAGGTCCAGTTCGTCGACATCCTTGGGGCGCAAACGCTGCCGGCACAATTGGTACCCACGGGCGGATCCGAAGGATATGGTGGCCTGGTTCCGGGAGATCAACTTCAGCCATAGCCGCGGGCGCATGGCAAAATCCCGGGGATTCAGATAATCCACCGAGATTTGGGAAGCCATCGGTGCCAGCACCATTCCGACCAGTCCCATGTCATGGTAGAAAGGCAGCCAGGAAGCGGCCCGGTCCCTTTTCCGGACCCGGGTAACCAGTCCGATGAGATGCGACAGGTTGTTCATCACGGTCTTCTGGCTGATCATAACCCCGCGGGGAAAGCGGGTGCTGCCCGAGGTAAATTGGAGATAGGCCAACTCGTTTGTACCGGCAGGATAAAGCGCCATATCTTTGGCCGGCAGATGACCAAACGCTCTGGTGCCGCCGACATAGCTGAGATTCAGACCGGCGGCCGCCCTCATCAGAGAGGGCAAATAGGGCTCCGCTGCGACGGCGATTTCCGCCCTGCAGGCCTGGAGCAGACCTTGCAGCTGTCCGATATAATCCTGGCGGATTCCCAGTTGGATGGGTGCCGGCAGCGGCACCGGCACCAGGCCGGCATACTGACAGGCAAAAAAATAGCGCATAAAGTCGGGATGGGTATCGGCCACCAGCGCCACCCGGGCTCTTCGGCGGGCGCCGAGCCCCAGCAAGCGGCGTGCTAAAGAGCGGGCCTGTTTACGAAGTTCCCGGTAGGGAAGCACAACCGCTAATTTACCGGTGCCGTTATAGAAGTTGTAGCCGGTTTTGCCCCCGGCCGCATAGTCGAGTGCCTCTGCCAGGTTGGCGAAATCACCCCTGCGCAGGGCCAAATGATGTTGTGTTGGCGTGGGTTCGATCATAAAAGGCAGTCCTTTGAGCCGTATTGAACACTTTTGGTGGGATCCCATCCCTCTTTATCCTTGGGACGCGGATACCGCGCTAAAGTGTTGACTCATTAAAATTTTATATTTTTAATTGTTTTAATCTTGAATATATTAATACTCAATATATTCAAGTGTCAAGGTATTTTTTGAATTCTAACCGGAAATGAAGTTGCTTCGTTTAATTTAGCACGGCAGCTGTTTGTCATTCCCGCGTGGAAGTGGGTCTCATCATATCAAATGCCATAATTACTTCCGTAGCGTCATTCCGGGCCTGACCCGGAAGCCAGTACTTTCTCAAGCCATTACCTTTCTGGATGCCGGACCACGTCCGGCATGACGATCAGAAATTAGGCCTGGGTTGATCTTCTGACCCCGTCTCCTCTGCGGGGATGTCAATAATTTTGGAACTTATTTGTCGGGCCCAACATCCGCAAAACCAAAAGACGGAGGCTAAAAACATCCCCCCACCGATCGACCTGGAAAGATCCTCTCCACATGCGCTGCAGCGGCCAGCAGTTTCTTGTAATGAATTGTAATAATTGATTATATAAATTTTTATGATTTATATTCATATAATTAAAGCATTGACAATTAATACATAAACATATTATGAAACCTAGGTTTCGAACCGGAGGTTACCAATGAATCCTCAAAACGAGGGCTTCATTACCGACATTGTGGGGTCGATCCGCAAACTCGTCCGGGCCGTCTATCTTGACTCCCAAAAAATGAGCCGACAATTCGGGCTAACGGGTCAACAGAGTCTGGTCATTCGCCTTTTGTTGAACAATGGGTCCATGTCGTCAGCCGATCTGAGTCGCTTGATGTATGTCACCCCGTCGAACATGACGGGCATTATCGATCGTCTGGAAAAAAAAGATCTGATTGAGCGCGTGCGAAAAGAAGGGGACCGGCGCGTCGCCTTAATTACGCTGACCGCCAGCGGAAAGACGATGAGTGAGCGCATCCCGGACCCGATTGAAAAGAAAATTATCAGTGAGTTGGCCGACCTCGAGATGGATCACGTTCAACTGCTTGCCATGGCGATGAACCAGATTCTCAATCTTATCGATACAGAGGACATCGAGGCGGAATCGCTTGAAATAAGCCCCGATCCTGTGGCAATCGGAAAGGCTTAAATCAACTCAAAAACAACCGCTAACCCTAACCGACCGGATTGATGTATTGTACCTGCCGGCCAACTAAAAGGAGGGAAAATCATGTCAAAGCTAAAAGAACTCGAGCAGTTGTTGACCAATGGGAAAATTTCGCGCCGCGATTTTATTGCCCGGGTTTCGGCCCTGGGCCTGATGGCGGCGGTATCACCGGCCTTGCTGTCCACCCCGGCCAAAGCCGCCACACCCAAAAAAGGCGGACGATTTCGGATGGGTCTGGCCGGCGGTTCCACCACCGATTCTCTGGACCCGGGCACCTTGCCGGACATGGTCCCCCAGATGGCCAACCGTCAGCTCAGAAACAGCCTGGTGGAAACCAACTACAAATCCGAACCGATCCCCGAACTGGCCGAAAGCTGGGATTCCTCACCGGATGCCACTAAATGGACCTTCAAGCTGCGCAAAGGCGTCGAGTTCCACAACGGCAAAACGTTGGATGCGGAAGATGTGGTCTGGTCCATCAATCATCACCGTGGCAAGGATTCCAAATCGGCCGCCAAAGGCATTGTCGATCCCATCAAAGACATCAAAGCCGACGGCAAGGACACGGTGGTGTTTGAACTCACGGGCGGCAACGCCGACTTCCCCTTTATTATGAGCGAGTATCATCTGTCCATGATCCCGGCCGGCACCAAAGGCGCCGACCTTGAGAAGGGGATCGGAACCGGTCCCTACATGCTGGTGAGCCATGAACCGGGAGTCAGGGTGTTTACCAAGCGCAACCCCAACTACTGGAAGGAAGGCCGGGCGCACTTTGACGAGATTGAAACCATCGCCATCTCGGATGTCAATGCCCGCACCAACGCGCTCAAAACCGGACAAATCGATGCCATGAACCGCTGCGAGCGCAAGACATTTCATCTGCTCAAAAAAATGTCCGAACTCAAAACCATCGTCGGCAACGGCACCAAGCATTATACGGTCCCGATGATCACGACCATCAAGCCCTATGACAGCAACGACGCCCGCCTGGCGTTGAAATATGCCGTCGACCGCGAGCAGATCGTGAAAACCGTATTGCGCGGCCTGGGAACCGTGGGCAACGATCATCCCATCGGCAGGAACCAGCGCTACTACGCCGCCGATCTGCCCCAGAGAAAATACGATCCGGACAAGGCCAAGTTTTATCTGAAAAAGGCCGGCCTGGAAGGGCACGTATTCAACCTGCATGCCGCCGATGCCGCCTTTGGCGGCGCAGTTGATGCTGCGGTTATCTACAAAGAGAATGCCGCCAAGGCCGGTGTCAACATCAACGTTGTCAAGGAGCCCGATGATGGGTACTGGAGCAACGTCTGGATGAAAAAAGAATGGTGTATGTGCTTCTGGAGCGGCCGTGTCACCGAGGACTGGATGTTCGCCACCGCCTATGCCGCCGATGCCGGCTGGAACGATACCTTCTGGAAGCATGAACGCTTCAACAAGCTTCTCGTCGAAGCCCGTGCCGAACTCGATGACGCCAAACGGCGCGAATTGTATTTCGAATGCCAGAAAATCGTGAGCGACGAGGGCGCCACCGTGGTGCCGATGTTCGCCTACGACCTGACGGCCACCGGTAAGAACGTCATGTTTGAAAACGTCGCGGCCGACTGGGAAATGGATGGCATGCGCGCCCCTGAGCGCTGGTGGTTCGCCTAATAGACCGTTGGTTGCCGTCCCGTGCTGTTTAACGGGACGGCAGCATCTAAATTGTTCCGATAGAATTAGGACGCGATAAAATGGACAATGTGTATGGATTGATTCTCAAGCGGATCGGCCTGGGCATCCTGACCCTGTTTGCCATCTCGATCATCTTTTTTATGGGCGTGGAAGCCCTGCCCGGTGATCTGGCAGAGGAAATCCTGGGGCAGAATGCCCTGCCGGAAACCGTGGCCGCCTTTCGCAAGGAACTCAAGCTCGATCTCCCACCGCACGAGCGCTATATTGCCTGGCTCGGCGATTTAATGAAAGGGGATATGGGTAAATCCCTGGCCAACGGCCGGCCGGTGGCCGATTTGGTGGGCTGGCGCTTTGCCAACACCTTGTTTCTGGCTATCTCGGCCGCCGTGATCGCCGTCCCGATCGCCATCCTGCTGGGGATCATCGCCGCTCTCTACCGCAACAGCTTGTTTGACCGCATCATTTCCATGGCCACCCTCAGCACCATTTCGTTTCCGGAATTTTTTGTGGCCTATATTTTGATTGCCCTGCTCTCGGTGCAATTGATCATTTTTCCGAGCATATCCAATATCAACGCCCAGATGTCGTTCTGGGAGAAAATTTACGCCATTGTTTTGCCCTGCCTGACCCTGACACTGGTGGTCGTGGCTCACATGATGCGCCAGACGCGGGCGGCCATCATCAATATCCTGGCCAGCCCCTTTATCGAGATGGCGCGACTAAAAGGAATTCAGCGTACCCGGGTCATCGTCATGCACGCCTTTCCCAATGCGCTCTCACCGGTGATCAATGTGATCGCCCTCAATTTGGCCTATCTGGTCGTCGGTGTGGTTATCGTGGAGGTGGTATTTGTCTACCCGGGCTTGGGCCAGCTGATGGTGGACTCGGTTTCCAAACGGGACATCCCCGTGGTCCAGGCCTGTGGACTTATATTTGCGTCGGTTTACATCGGACTCAACCTGACCGCCGATGTACTTTCCATTATCAGCAACCCCAGGCTGCGAAATCCAAGATAAAGCGAGGCTTTGAATGTCTTTTTTTAAGTTGCTCAGAAAATCACCTGCCATTGCGCGTATCGGTCTGGCAATGATCCTGTTGAATATCGCTGCTGCCGCACTGGCCCCGGTAATTGCTCCCTACAGTGAGACCGAGCAGGTGGGTGATGTCTGGATGCCGATGAGCAGCGAACATCTTCTGGGCACCGATCATATCGGGCGCGACATGTTTACACGCATGCTCTACGGCGCCCGCAATACCATACTTATCGCCTTTGTGATTACGATGCTGTCCTTTGCCATCGGGATCAGCTGCGGATTTTTCGCGGCCACGCTGGGTGGTTGGGTCGATTTGATATTGAGCCGCCTGGTGGACATCCTGATGGCCATTCCGGTCCTGATTTTTGCCCTGGTGGTGCTGGCGGTGGTCGGCAACTCCATCCCGAAGCTGATCGTGGTGATCGCTTTGCTGGACTCCACCCGGGTATATCGCCTGTCACGGGCCGTCGCCATGGATATCGAGGTCATGGAGTATGTCGAAGCCGCCCGGCTGCGCGGCGAGGGCATCTGGTGGCTCATGCGTCACGAAATCCTGCCCAACGCCCTGCCGCCCCTGGTGGCGGAATTCGGCCTGCGCTTTTGTTTCGTGTTTTTATTCATCGCCGCCCTCAGCTTCTTGGGTTTGGGGATTCAGCCCCCGACAGCGGACTGGGGCGGCATGGTCCGTGAAAATTCGGGTGCGATTACGTTTGGGATTTTTACACCGCTATGGCCGGCGGCTGCGATCGCCTTCCTGACGGTGGGCGTAAATTTCATCGTCGACTGGTTTCTGCACGTTGCCAGCGGGCTTAAAGATTGACTAATGACTATTGACTAATGTCTAATGAAGGAATTCTATCTATCTTAATATATGATTGTTGCCAACTACAATTTATTTGGGGAATAAGCGATTAACTTTTGAGGCTATAAATAAGATTGAGCGAAGCGATTTCCACAATTAGTCATTTGTCATTATGCATTAGACATTTCTATTGAAATAGAGAATAAGATGACAAATTTACTTGAGATGAAGAAACTCGTCATCGAGGGTTTCACGGATGAAAATTGGATCGAGATCGTGCACGGCATTGATTTAACCCTCGACCGCGGTGAAGTTCTGGGACTGATCGGGGAATCCGGCGCAGGCAAATCCACCATCGGGATGGCATCCATGGGTTACACCCGCCAGGGTTGCCGGATCGCATCCGGGTCCATCGTTTTCGACGGCACCGAGCTGGTTGATGCCAAGCCGCAGGTAAAAAAGTCCGTCCGCGGCAGGCGAATTGCTTACGTGGCCCAGAGTGCCGCCGCTTCCTTCAACCCGGCACACCGGCTCATCAAACAGTATGCCGAGGCACCGGTCAAGCACGGCTTGATGAGCTTTGCCGAGGCGGCCAAGAACGCCATTGAGATTTATAGAAACCTGCTGCTGCCGGATCCCGAAAGAATCGGGTATCGCTACCCGCACCAGGTCTCCGGCGGCCAGCTGCAGCGCGCCATGGTGGCCATGGCCATGGCCTGCCGCCCTGACATCATTGTCTTCGATGAACCGACCACCGCGCTGGATGTTACCACCCAGATCGAGGTGTTGGCCGCCATCAAAAGCATTACCCGCAAATACAACACGGCGGCCATCTACATCACCCACGACCTGGCCGTGGTGGCCCAGCTGGCCGACCGCATCATGGTACTGCGCTACGGCGAGCTGGTCGAAGAAAACAATGCCAGAGAATTGCTGGCCAACCCGAAAGAGGACTACACCCGCGAGCTGCTTTCCGTGCGGACCCTCAGGGAAGAAAAGGATCTGTCCGCCTCGGAAAAGCATGTGATTCTCGAAGTGCAAAACGTTTCGGCCAGCTACACCGGCAAGGATATGGTCCTGGAAGACATCGATCTCAAGGTGCGACGCGGTCGCACCGTCGCCCTGGTGGGGGAATCCGGCTCCGGCAAAAGCACCCTGGCCCGGGTGATTACCGGCCTGCTGCCACCGGCAACCGGGAGAATTTTATACCGCAACGAAGAACTGCCGCCGGCCTTAAAATCCCGTACCCGCGAAAGCCTCCGGCAAATGCAGATGATCTATCAGATGCCGGATACGGCGCTGAATCCCAGGCAGAAGATCCGCAAGATCATCGGCCGCCCGCTGTCCTTTTACTTCGGTATGCGCGGCCAGGAGTGTGAAGACAGGATCCTGGAGCTGCTGAACATGATCGAATTGCCGGACCACTACATCGAAAGACTGCCGACGGAACTCTCCGGTGGTGAAAAGCAGCGCGTCTGCATTGCGCGGGCACTGGCAGCCAACCCGGAATTGATCATCTGTGATGAGGTCACATCCGCACTGGACCAGCTGGTGGCCGAGGGCATATTGGAACTGCTGCAGAACCTCCAAAACAAGCTGAAGGTCTCCTATCTGTTCATTACCCATGACCTGGCAACGGTCAAAGCCATCTCCGATGAAATTGTGGTCATGCTGCAGGGCCGCATTGTCGAGCAGGGTGTCAAAAAAGAAATTTTAACGCCTCCCCACCACGAATATACCGAGCTGCTGCTTTCTTCCGTACCGGAGATGAACCCGGACTGGCTGGACAACCTGCTCCAGAAGCGCAAGGAAAGCCTGGAAGAGGTTTAACGGGAGATTAGTAAAGGTTGCAACCGGAATGCAGGTTCAAAAAGGTTTAAGGCCTGCGTTAACAGATGACAGAGGTCAGACAGGGACCTCGCTTTTTTCCGGCAGTTACGGTCTGGCGTCTGTCCCCTGACTTCCGTCTTCTGATACCAGACACCCGGACCCGCTCCAGTCGATTCTAACCCCCAGCTTCTTTATCTGCGGTGGCAGCTTTTTGATGTTGGCCACCGCACGGCCAATCCCCTTTTATGGGGCGTTGCGCAATTCAATGCTGTTGTCGACGGTTATTTTCAATGCGGTAAGTTTCCGGAAGCAATAACGGCGCGCATCGGCGGGGAGTTGCTCCGGGACAAACAGCCCCTTGTCCGCAAAGGCATCGTCTACCATCATCCTTACAAAAACCGCGGCACACTGTCCCGTCAAATAGGCTTCATGGCTCAGACCACTGGTTTCAAAGGCTTCCACCAATCCCGGTGCGTTGACATAAGAGTCGCTTCGCAGTCGCTTACCGTCTCTGGTTCCATCAACCCGCACCAAAAATGCACCTTCCTCCATCACCAGCCCTTCATCCAGTATTTGCTTGATTTCATCCGGAAATTTCGGGGCCGGCGGGCACAGTTTGAGCACCAGATCCATTGGAACGATATCAACCCCGTTGACGTTTACCGGATCCTTTGACAGCAGTCCGAGCCGGTAAAGGGATTCGGAAAGCTCTACATGGGGGCCGCCATATTTAAACTCGATGCTTTTAACACCTTTAAGAACTTTATCGGAAAGCAATCCCATGGTGACCGGCTCATCATGCTCATGATCTACCATGCGAATCTCCTGGTCGATTCCACGGAATCGCATCATCACCGGGCGACTGAAGGGCGCATCTTCTATGATCTTACCGTTTTCAAATCGAAACGTGTTGTAGGCCATATCCCCGAAGGCCACTTCCGGTGACCACCAGAAGGGTGTATAGCGCGTGGCCCACACGCCCTCGTAGATATAAATACCGATATGATCACAGGAATCCATCTCATCCACAGATTCGCGTGCGATGATATTGGCCAGGCCGGGCGAAGATCCACAGCCGACCATCGCCGTCAGCTTTTTTTCTTTGAATTTTTCATGCCATTGCGAAAAAATCAACCGGTAGCTATCAACAAAACCGATATCTTCCATGGGGCCAGCCATGTCCAGATAAGAAGCCTTCACCGCCAGGGCCGCCTCCATGATGACCAGGTTATACTGCAGGGGCAGCCCGTTTACGACGAGGTCACAGCCGTTGGCGGCCTGGATGACATTATTCAGGTTCCTGGCGTCAAGCCTGGCGGCGGTTGCCTTTTTCAGCGATTTGCTGAGTTTTTCCGCAGCCTGAATATCATAATCCGCACAAATAATTTCAGATACCGCCGGATGTTCATCCATTCGTCTGGCAATCGTGCTGCCCTGAGCACCCACCCCGATAATAATAATTTTCTTCATTCTTTTCCCTATCGAATCCCTGTCATTTTTTGTGCCCCGACCGGGAGTGTCCTCCCGGCGGGTAAAACGGTTGGCGTTGTAACGGTTACATCGCCCGCCGGCCAAAACCCGATCCGCACGGTCGCTACTTGAAAGTTAAAATAGGGAGGCCGTATATACCGACCCCCCTTTTCCGGTTTGTCCGGCGCAAAGTCTCCTGGATTCAATCCGAATCCTGGGAAATCACACCACCCATAGGCGTGTTAATGGGATTTCGCTCGCGTCCACGCTTCATCCATGATGCGGTTGTCTTTGCCCAGATCCTTGGTGAAATATAGCGTTTTCATAATCTCGGGCGGAGGCCATACGCCTGGATTCTCCAAATCCTCTTTATTCAGGTGAGGCTTGGCTGCATCATTGGGCGTGGCAAAATGGTTGTAGTTGGAAAGCGATGCATTGACTTTGGGATCCAGTATCCAGTTGATCCATTTATGGGCGGCATCCGGGTTGGGAGCTTTGGCCGGAATACACATGGAATCCAACCATACCTCACTGCCTTCTTTGGGCACCACGAAACCCAGTTTCTTTGGATCCTCGGCGATGGCCTGGATGGCATCCCCGTTGTACACAATGGCTGCCGCAGCAGCGCCTGCAACGACATCGTTTTTTCCGCCGACGCCGCCTTTAAATCCCAGACAGGATTGGCGCTTCTTGGTCTGAATCAGCAGATCAGATGCGGCCTTGAGTTCTTTTGGTTCAATGCTGTTGAAATCGTATCCAAGGTAGAGCAACGCGATCCCCATCATTTCCCGCACCGAGTCGATCAGTGCAAAGGGCCCCGGGTCTTTTTTGGGATCGAAAATAATGGCCCAGCTCTGGGCATCTTCGTCTTTGATTCGATCCTTGCGATACATCAGGCCCACGGTTCCCCATTGATAGCCGACTGAATATTTGTTGCCCGGGTCAAAGGTGGTCTGCTGAAACTTAGACCCCAGATTCTTCAGATTGGGAATCTTGGCGTGATCCAGGGGTTGAATCAGCTTCAGATTGATCAGGCTGGGCATGATATAATCCGATGGAACGATGAGGTCATACTGGGCAACACCACCGGCCTGCAGTTTGGCCATCATATCTTCGTTGGATTCGTAAAGATCCAGCCGCACTTTGATCCCCGTGGCCTTTTCAAATTCTTTGGGCATGTTCTCTTCATCCATGTATTCCGACCAGATGAAGATCTTCAGCTCCTGTTCAGCGGCGACAATCGTTGCACCGCAAACAACCGATAGGGCCACCATCAGCAAAATAAATTTTTTCATTGTTACCTCCTTTCCGTTGCTCCAATTGAACGACAATGATCAATTGGACGTTTGCTGTTATGCATTCACCGTTCAAAACCAGCTGTTATTGCGCCGATCACAAACGATCCGGCCGATGGGTCATGATCAACTCACATCATCATTAATCTGCCTGAACAAATAACGAATAACCTCTAATGCCATTTCAATTCCTGCCTCAATCCAACCATCATTTGCGGGTAAATCGTTCCATACCGATGATCAGGATAACCGTAATCAACACCACCAGGGTGGACAGCGCATGGATCTGGGGGGTGACCCCGCGCCGTACCGCCGCAAAAATAAACAGCGGCAAGGTGACCGATTCGGGTCCGGCCGTGAAAAAACTGATAACGAAATCATCCAGGGAAAGGGTAAAGGCCAGCATGGCACCGGCCACAATCCCCGGCAGCAGCAGCGGAAGCGTCACCCGCCACAACAAATACGGTGTGCCGGCGAAAAGATCGCGGGCCGCCTCTTCGACATCCCGGCCGATACTCACCAGTCGGCTGCGCACCACCAGCGCAACAAAAGAAATTTGAAAGGTGATGTGCCCGATGATCATATTGAGCAGCCCCGGCTCAAATACCGATGACGCAAACCGCAAAAGCCCGAAGGCCACCACCAGGGCGGCCGCCAGAATAATATCCGGAATCACCACCGGGATGTGTAAGACCAGGTCGAGGAAAGTGTTGGCTTTTCTGCTCCAGGGAAAACGGTCCATGCCGACGGCCAGGACCGTTCCCAGAATGGTGGCCACAATAGTTGAGACCACTGCCAGTACCAGCGTATTCCAGGCGGCCTCCAGGATAAATTCATTCTGAAAAAGCTTGATGTACCAGTCGAGGGTAAAGCCCCGCCAAACCAATCCGTAGCGCGTGGCGTTTACCGAAAAGACGGCCACGGCCACCAGCGGAAGATACAGAAAGCCGACGGTAGCCAGGGCCACGACGGTAATCAATGGGCTGGGCTTCTTCATATGAATTCAATCTCTTTGCTTCGGCGCCGATAAAGCTGAAGACTGATCATGGTCAGAACCATCAGGCCGATGCTGATGGCCGCACCAAACGGCCAGTCTCGGCTGGCGCCGAATTGTTGTTGGATGAGATTGCCCACCAGCATATATTTGGACCCACCGAGCAGATCCGGTACAACAAACATCCCCATGGCCGGCACAAATGTTAAAATGATACCCACCGAAAGCCCCGGCAGGGGCTGGGGTAAAATAGCCTGCATGAAAACCCGCACCCTGGAAGCATACAGATCCTGGGCCGCCTCCACAAGGGTCCAGT
>JAFDCJ010000095.1 GCA_019312835.1 Deltaproteobacteria bacterium | reverse complement strand
TGCGTCGTCATTCCGGGCTTGATCCGGAATCCAGTTCTTTTTCGACCCATTACAATTCTGGATGCCGGATCAAGTCCGGCATGACAGACAGAAGTTTTTCCCATCGTAAATCGCCGACTCTCAGCTCGCTGGAATGACAAGGGGTGAATGAAAAATCTTTCCGTCTCCTGACCTATCCGTGCCGCTAGCACAGAATCCGAATTTCCCAAAATCCGCTGCTTCCTCTTAAAGCGACACTCAGGGCCTGTATATTGTCGCACTTGCGCCGTTTCGGTACTATCAGCTATGAGCCATGAGTTATAGTCTATGAGCTATTATCCTTGACCTGCACAAGGGTTTCCTGCTAAGGAGTCTTTGCCACGTAAAATATAATTTAAACCGCTAACTATCCGGCAAAGGATTAACATATGGTTTAGATAGCTGTAAAACCCCGCCATTTGGGATATGGACGGGGTTTTGTTTTGACATGCCACATTCACCATCCAAACGAAAGGAGGTTGGCTATGAAAAAAATTGTCTGTATTTTAAGCTGCTTGTTGGTGGCTTTTTTGACAGCGGGGGCCGGTGCGGAGGTAAAAAATCCGGACACCTTCATCCTGGCCAATTATGGCAATCTCAGAACCCTGGATCCGTCCGTCGCTTACGATGTGACCTCTTCCCAGCGGCTGTGGAACATTTACGAACCCCTGGTCTTTTTTGACGGTTCGCATACGGACAAGTTTAAACCCTTGATCGCCACCGAGGTGCCGACCCTGGAAAACGGCGGCATTTCTGCGGACGGCAAGACCTATACCTTCACGATTCGCAAAGGGGTCAAGTTTCACGAAGGTGGCGACTTGACGCCCGAAGACGTGGTGTATTCATTTAAGCGCAACATGATTGTCGATCAGGACGGCGGACCCATGTGGATGCTGTTGGAGGCGTTGACCGGTGAGGGCTCCACCCGCGACAAGGAGGGCAAGCTCGTCCCCGGCATTTTCGACAAGATCGACAAATGTGTCGAAGCCAAAGGCGACAAGGTCATTTTCCATTTACCGAATCCCTATCCGCCGTTTATGGGCATTCTGGCCTACTCGTCATCCATTATTTTGGATAAGGAATGGGCCATATCGAAAGGATGCTGGGACGGCAACATCCAGAATGCCGCTAAATACAACAATCCTTCCCCGGGTCACGAACCGCTGCAGAAGCTTGCCAACGGCACCAATGCTTATAAAATGGTATCCTGGGAGCCCAACAAGGAGTTTATATTCGAGCGTTTTGACGGCTACTGGGGTCCGAAGCCCAAACTCAAACGGGCGATCATTAAATACGTCGATGAGTGGAGCACGCGCAAGCTGATGCTCCAAAACGGTGACGCCGACCGGGTCCGGGTGGACAACCCTTACGTGCCCGAGGTGAAAGCCATGAAAGGGCTGAGGCTCTATGAGGTTCCGCTGCTATCCGTTACGGCTGCTTTTTTCTGCCAGAAAGTCAATCCCACGGGTAATCCGAACATCGGCAGCGGCAAGCTGGACGGCAACGGTATCCCGCCGGAGTTCTTTTCCGACATCAACGTGCGCAAGGCGTTCTTGCACGCGTTCGATCGCGAAACTTACAAAAAGGATGTTTTCAATGACCTGGTGATTATGCCTTCCAGCCCCAATGTCAAGGGCCTGCCCTACCACAAGGATGTGCCGGTATACGAGTTCGATCTGAAAAAATCGGCCGACTACTTGAAAAAGGCCTGGGACGGCCAGGTCTGGGAAAAGGGCTTTAAGATGATCATCACCCACAACACGGGCAACGAGATGCGCGAGGCCGCCGCCCACATGATGGCGGAAAACATCATGTCACTGAATCCGAAGTTTCAGATCGAAGTCCGCAACGTGGAGTGGAAGGACTACCTGGTCAAGTACCGCAATTTCGAGTACCCCATCTTCATCATCGGCTGGGGGGCCGACTATGCCGATCCGCATAATTTCATTTACACCTTCATGCACTCACGGGGCGTTTACGGCCGCTACATGGCGTATGAAAACCCGGAAGTGGACAAACTTTGCGAAGCGGGTATCGCCACGGTGGATCCCAAAGAGCGCGAGAAGATCTATCACCGGCTCCAGGACCTCTGGTACACGGAGGCCGCCGCCAATACGATCTACCAGCAGATTGTGGTGCGCGCCTACCGGGATTGGGTACATGGCTATGTGCCCAATGCCATGCTCACCGACGCCAATGAGATGCTGATGGACATCTGGAAAGAGTAGCAAACTAAATTTGCAAGTTGTGCCCGTTACCCGTTGGCCCGTTGCGCCGGTTCTAATCGGAATTATGTCTGATTTTATATTTTAACCGGCTAACCGGCTAACCGGCTAACGGGCTAAACGGGCGCAACCGGACGATCTGTGTAAACCTGCCATGTATGCTTTCATCACCAGAAGGTGTTTATTACTGATTTTTGTTCTTTTCGGGGTTTCCGTTCTGATATTCGGCATCCTGATGACCTTCAGCCCGGAACGCCGGGCGGCCGCCTATGTGACCACCCCCCAGCAGGCCAAAGACATTCCCAGGCTGATCAAACAGTTCGGCCTGGATGATCCCTTTTACGTTCAGTACGTCCGCTGGATCAAAGAGGTTTTCAAAGGCAACATGGGCTGGTCGCTGATAGCGGCCCAGCCGGTGGGCCAAGCGTTCTGGCGTTATTTCCCGGTAACCCTGGAGATGAATCTGTTCGCCGCCCCCATTGTCATCATATTCGGCATCTGGCTGGGTACGATATCCGGTGTGCACCGCAACAGCTGGATCGACCATGTCACCCGTATTTTCGCCATCGTGGGCTGGTCCCTGCCGACCTTTTTATTTGCCCTGCTGCTGCTGATGCTCTTTTACGGGTACATTCCGTTATTTTCACCGGGCGTCATCAGCGATCAATTTACCATGTTTATGCTCGAAAATCCGGATAAGTTTACCCGTTATACCGGCATGTACACCGTTGACGGGATTCTCAACGGACGACTGGATGTGACCCTGGATGCCCTGCGCCATCTCGTTTTGCCGGTGCTGACCTACGTGATTGTGGTGGTGGCGTTGAACATGCGGGTTATGCGTTCCGGTATCATCGAGGAATTATCCAAGGACTACGTCATGACCGCACGGGCGAAAGGAGCTGATAACAGGACCGTTCACATCAAGCATGCCCGGCGCAATGCCCTGCTGCCGGTGGTCACCGTGGCCGGCCAGCTGGTGGCCCTGTCCATGGAAGGCAGCGTTTCGGTGGAAGTGGTGTTCAATCGCCAGGGAATCGGCTGGTGGTTGGCCCACTCCGCCATGCAGCTGGATATGCCGGTCTTGATGTGCATCTGCCTGTTCATGGGGGTCGTGTTCGTGATTACCAATCTGACGCTTGATATTTTGTATGCCTATATCGATCCGAGAATACGATTAAATTGAATAATGAATAATGAATAATGTCTAATTGAGGAAGTCGCTGGCTCCGTCTTTTTTATATTAAAATCGATAGAATTCCTTCATTTGTCATTATTCAATAGTCATTCATGAGTCTACAGCACCACTGAATTAGATGATGGCAAGCTAACCGAAAAAGGCTTAAATTGACCGATACCAACATCCATCCCAGACTGCGCGAGCTCAAATTTACACTCAGCCGGATTTTTAGAAATCCATCGGCCATTATTGGTTTTACGCTACTATTTTGTTTCACCGCCGTAGCGGTTTTTGCACCGCTGATCGCTCCCCCCAAGTACGCCCATAATCCCTACTTGATGCCGCACAAAGGTTTTTCACCCACACCCAAACCGCCCGGTCCGGATCGTATCTTCGGCTCAACATCGGGCCAGTATGATATTTTTTACGGTGTGGTCTGGGGCACGCGCACGGCATTTAAAATCGGACTCTTTGTGGTTGTCATCGCGGGCCTGGTGGGGATCTCGCTGGGGGCGGTCGCCGGGTATTACGGGGGCATTGTCGACGAAGTGCTCATGCGCACGACGGACATTATGTGGGCAATCCCGACCCTGGTGCTGGCCATGACGATTACGGTGGCATTTGGACGGGGGCTGGATAAAATAATGATCGCCCTGGCCATGGTGCAATGGCGTTGGTATGTGCGGGTAATCCGGTCGGAAATTCTAACGTTGCGCGATCAGGATTTTGTGCAGGCTGCCAAACTCATGGGCGTTTCCGATTTCAACATCATCATACGGCATATTTTGCCCAATGCCATTTATCCGGTGCTGATCATGGCCTCCATGGACATGGGCTCCATGGTGATTACGGCGGCTTTTTTGAGTTTCATCGGCCTGGGCGCCCCCAAAGGATACGCGGACTGGGGTCAGATGGTGGCACTGGCGCGCAACTACATTGTCGGCCCGTTGGATGACCCCCTGCGGTTCTGGTACACCATCGTTATTCCCGGCGCATGCATCATCCTTTTCGTTCTGGCCTGGAATCTAATCGGCGA
>JAFDCJ010000094.1 GCA_019312835.1 Deltaproteobacteria bacterium | reverse complement strand
GCTTATGGCAGCTATATGGTCCAGCAGCACCTTGATTTCACGATCAACCGTGGTGAGATTTTCATTGTCACGGGGGCAGTGGCTGTTGAAATGAGGGAAGTGTTGCCAATTATATCAATTGCCGAAGTGTTGAAGTCCGAATCCGATGCCGTGGCACCTTTTTGTAACGAACTAATTCGATTAGCAGAGGATTTTGACTTCGATGGCATTCAAAAGTTAATGCTCGAGTTAGACAGCTAAATCAAGTTAATTAATCCTTCATTTACACTAACGGAATCGTTTCTACCTCGTTTACATTAGCAAACGCAATTCACACTTTGCCAGAATTAGAGGTTACGGCTATGCTTCTACAGTTAGGGATGAAACTTAAAACATTACATTTCGCTTGCAAATATACATAGTAAACTATTATCGCTGTGTGGGAATCTGTGTGAGGAAAATTTTCCAAAACTTGCTAAAATTTGAAAAATCGTGGAGAATTATATCATTCGATTTCAGTTGCTTATAAAAATTTTAGGAGGTTAGGAAACTCAAAGGTTCTGTCTTAGAGATGGTTCGTTCTAAATGAAAAAATTCGTGATAATTCGTGTTAATTTATGGCTTCCGCCAAGCATTTTAATAGTCAAAATAAGTCAAATTATACAACTCTAAATCCTGAACTCCGAACCTTTGAACCCCTATTTAATGTATTCTTTAACTCCTTTAAAACTGCGGCGGTGGATAGGACTGAAGCCAAATACCCTTATGGCCTCCTTATGGGCCCTGGTCGGGTATCCCTTGTGCCTGGGAAAATCGAACTGGGGATAGTAATGATGGTAAGTTCGCATCAAGCGGTCCCGGGAGACCTTGGCGACAATTGATGCGGCCGCTATGGAAATGCTCAAAGCGTCGCCCTTCGGTATCGGCTGCTGGGGCAGCCTGGAGGGGATCGGGAAATTGCCGTCGATCAGCAGGTGATCCGGCTGCGGCTCCAGATTTTCGACCGCGATGGCCATGGCCAGCAGCGAGGCCTGCAAAATGTTGATGCGATCGATTTCCACCGGGTCGACGATACCGATACCGACGGCCACCGCCCGGTCGTATATCTTAAGGTATAAACGCTCCCGTTTTTTGGGAGTCAATTTTTTGGAGTCGGTTATCTCTGGATCATTAAAGGCGGGCGGTAGAATGACAGCGGCTGAAACGACGGGACCGGCCAGGGGACCCCGGCCGGCTTCATCGATACCGGCAATATCTTTGCAACCTGTTTGGGTGGCTTCTTTTTCGAAATACCACAAATCCATTTTGGAACTCGGAGTGCGAAATTCGGAATGTGGAATTTGGATAGCAGAAAGTGGGTGTAAGAGACAGGCAGCCACCGGCATCAGTTCATAGCGATCATGCGTTATGCTGAAAAGTCATTTCCGCATTCCGCATTCCGAATTCCCACTTCTTTTAGTTAAACCGTTTTTCTTTGATGCGGGCGGCCTTGCCTCTGAGCTTGCGAAGGTAATAAATTTTAGCGCGCCGAACGCGTCCGCGAGTTATGACCTCGATTTTGTCGATGATCGGCGAATGCATCGGGAAGATGCGCTCAACGCCAACGCCATAGGAGACTTTGCGTACCGTAAAGGTGGCATTGGTTGTGCCCTTGCGCTTGCTGATGACCACACCCTGAAAGGCCTGGATACGCTCCTTTTCCCCTTCTTTTATTTTTACATTAACCTTAACCGTATCACCCGGCCCAAAGTCAGGCAGGTCCATACGCAAATGCTCTCTTTCAATCTGTTTTATCTTATCCATGCTCATGCTACCTCCAATGAATTCGTGTCTAATATGTTTAATAATTTATTCTATTTACTGTTTGAAAAAGTCAAAAGGAGTATTGGAGTATTGGAGTGCTGGCGTATTGGAACTAATTCGTTATTCCAATACTGCACCACTCCATCACTCCCATTGAGGTCTGAAATGCAATCAAATAAAATCCGCTTACTTTTCCCTTCCGACCAACCTGTCGAGAATAATACCCGCGGCGGTCCTGACCGACAGGTGATTGTAATCTGTGGAACCTGTTATGGGTTCCAATATATAATCCGCCTCCAGGATAAACGCTTCTGCCAGGCCCCAGGCGGTGCCAAAAACAAGCAGGCAGGGTTGGCCGGCTTTCAATATGGTCCGAAACTCCCGGCAACCAATGCTCGACGAATACCTGCGGGCAGAGGTTGCAACCATTTGCGCGTCCTGGTTTTCAATAGACTTTATGTCATCGACGACATCGGCAACCGAATCGACGACCTTGATCGTTTCAAGCGCCCTGCGCCGGGCAGGATTATAGGCCGCGCCGGCACCGTCGGTCCAATGCGCCATAATCCTTTGCGCTAATATTTGCTGATCCTTCAGCGGGGTTACGACATAAAAAGACTTTACCCCGTATGTTTTCGCAGCCCTTGATATGTCGTGCAAATCCAGGTTGGTGACGGCCGAAGCAATGATGTCGCCGCTCTTGTTTACCACCGGATAGTGGGTCAGGGCCACGTATAAATTTGGCATGCTATAGATCGATTTCAGATTTCGGATTTTCAATTTCGGATTTGTCACAAAGGAAGAAATCCGATTTTACTTTTTATCCTCTGTGCCGTTTAGCGTTAATCTCCAAAATTTTTTCTATTTCCTGATGCCAATTTTTCAGAATTTCAACTTCCTGCTGATCCAGGTCTTTTTGTTGCAGCAAATCCGATCGCTTTAAAAGCGTTCGCATCAGCGACGATTCCAGCCGCCACCGGTCGATCTCCTGGTGATGGCCGGACCGCAATACCTCCGGGACTTCATGGTCTTCGAAATTGGGCGGCCGCGTATAGTGCGCATGCTCCAGCAGACCGTTGACGAAAGAGTCTTTTTCAGCTGCCTGCTCACCGCCGAGGGTACCCGGAATCAGCCGGGTGACGGCATCGATGATAATCATGGCAGCCAGTTCCCCGCCGGTAAGGACATAGTCACCGGTTGATATTTCATAGTCGATGAGATCGTAGCAAACGCGCTCATCGACACCTTCGTACCGCCCGCAAACCAGAATCAGTCCATCCAAAGATGCCAGCGCCCGGGCCATGCGTTGATCGAAGGCCCTGCCCTGGGGTGTCAGTAAGACGGTTTTGGCTTCCGGCGCCGTACGGCTGGCAGCCCGGATGGCACCCGCCAGGGGTTCGGGCTTCATGACCATGCCGCTGCCCCCGCCGTAAGGCCTGTCATCGGTTACCTGGTGTCGATCGGCAGCGTAATCCCTGATGTTAATTGCCGAGGTGAAGATCTTTTGTTCTTCGATTGCCTTGCGAATAATCCCGTGGGACCAGAACGGATCGAACATTTCCGGGAATATCGTCAGGACTACAAAATTCATAGTTCATTAATTTAACAGCGAACAGATGAATGATCTTCGACTTTTAAAGATTAACTAACCACGAATTGACACGAATGCTCACGAATTATGCCTTTCGTCAAAAGAAGCTGTACTATTTTGTATTCAAAATTTCGTGATAATTCGTGTGAATTCGTGGCTTCTTTTATGCATCTGAGCTTTTACACTAAAGCAACCCTTCGGGCAGATCGACCTGCATGCGTTTGAGCTCCAGGTCGATGTCGATGACTACGGATTCAAGGGCCGGAATCAACACCTCGCGCTTTTTATCTTTTACGACGTAAACGTCATTGCTGCCGGTCTCAAAGATCGAGGTAATCCGACCCAGATAATCTTCTTCCGTGGTATAAACCTCAAGTCCGATCAATTCAAACCAGTAATAGGTGTCTTCATCAAGCGCCGGCAATTCGGTTTCCGGGATGAACATATCGGCACCGACCAAGGCTTCCGCCTCGTCGTGTTCGGTTACACCTTTAAAGGCGATCAACGGTGTCCGGGTGTGGGGTTTAACCCAGTCTATTGCAACCCTTTTTTCCCGGCTGCGGTTGTCGCGAACAAGTATTGACCGGCCGGGCACAAACACCGACAGAGATTCTGCATAGGACTTGAACTTGTTTGTGCCCTTTATGCCATGGACGCCGACGACTTTGCCAATGAGCACATAGCCTTTTTTATCCGCTGATGTCTTCAACAATCTACAGGGATGCCGAAATAAAATCTAGTTGGCGCTGTTGAAAAAACCTTCTTTTTTTAGCAGGTTTCGCACCGTGTCGGAAGGTTTGGCACCTTTATCCATCCAGTACCGAATTCTTTCCGGTTTCAGGGTCACCTGGACCGGATCCTGCAGTGAATTGTAGGACCCGACATTTTCCAGGTATTTACCGTCCCGCGGGCTTTCGCTGTCGGCGACCACAATTCGGTAAAACGGTTTTTTCTTTGCGCCATGTCTGGCCAATCTGATTCTAACTGCCATGGTTACGTCTCTCCTTAAAACGGCAACATTCCCTTGGGGATTCCGTTCATGCCGCCTTTATTTAATTTTTTAAGCATTTTCAGCAATTGGGTATAATTCTTTAACAGGCGATTGACGTCCTGTACCCGGGTTCCACTTCCTTTTGCAATTCTTTTGCGTCGGCTGCCGTTGATGATCGAGTGTTGGTGCCGTTCCCGGGGTGTCATCGAATTGATGATGGCTTCGATCTTGACGAATTCTTTTTCGTCGACATCCAGGTTTTTCATCTGTTTGAGTTTGCCCATGCCCGGTATCATCTTCATGATGTCACCCAAAGAGCCCATCTTGCGGACTTGGACCATCTGATCCCGGAAATCCTCCAGGGTAAACTGGCTTTTTCTGAGCTTCTTTTCGAGTTCGGCGGCCTTTTTCTCATCAATGGCATCCTGGGCCTTTTCGATCAGGGTGAGGACGTCACCCATGCCCAGTATACTCGAGGCCAATCTATCCGGATGAAAGGGTTCGAGCTCGCTTAATTTTTCACCGACGCCGATAAATTTGATCGGTTTGCCGGTAATCTCCTTGATGGAAAGGGCCGCCCCTCCGCGGGCGTCTCCGTCCATTTTGGTGAGCACCACCCCGCCGATATCCAGGGTTGCATTAAAGGACTCGGCGATGTTGACCGCGTCCTGACCGGTCATGGCGTCCGCCACCAGGAGGATATCGGACGGTTTGACCGTCTCTTTAATTCGGCCGAGTTCCGCCATCAAGTCTTCATCGATATGAAGGCGACCGGCGGTATCCACCAGCAGGGTGTCACAGCCCTGCTGGTGGGCGGCTGTTTTGGCCTCCCGGCATATGTCAACCGGATCCATATCGGTGCTGGAAGCAAACACCGGAACATCCAACTGCTGGCCCAGTTTCTCAAGTTGCTCGATGGCTGCCGGACGGTACACGTCCGCCGGCACCAGAAAGGGTTTGCGACCTTTTTTCCTGAGAAAAACCGATAGCTTACCTGCCGTTGTGGTCTTACCGGACCCCTGCAGGCCCACCAGCATGACCGCCACCGGGATGGATCCCGACAGGTTCAGGTCCTCGTTTTGAGAGCCCATCAATTCGGTCAGCTCTTCATTTACGATCTTGATAACCTGCTGCGCCGGTGTTAAACTGGCCAGGACCTCCTGGCCCAGGGCCCGCTCTCTGACCCCGGCAATGAAGCGCTTGGTCACGCGATAATGGACATCGGCTTCCAGAAAGGCCATCCGGACTTCTTTTAAACCGTCCTCGATGTTTTTTTCCGAAAGCTTGCCGTGCCCTTTCAGCTTACGAAAAGCGGCTTCCAGCTTGTCACTCAGGTTTTCAAACATGGTATTACCGGCCGGTTCCCATAAATTCTTGAAAATATAATTTCATTAATGGTATGTCAAGTAAATTAATTTCCCCTCCCTAAAATTAAGGCCAAACTGATTCCGGCTTTGAGAAGCCACCAATCTTGTTTGCTATTTGCATCAGGGGAAATTAATTTACATATATAAAGATACCATATGTGTCGGGATGCTGATCGAAGATGCCTTCTTCAAAAACTGTTTCAAAATTCATCAAGAGATTAATTCGGATCGTCATTCCGGACTTGATCCGGAATCCAGTGCTGATAGAAACCTTTAACTTTCTGGATGCCGGATCAAGTCCGGCATGACGGGGAGAATGCACGATTTTAAATTCTGACATAGCTGATTCAACGGAATGATGTCTCAAGCTGGTTCAGAACTTAGAGGGAGTTAGCCGATAAGGAGTGATTACTGGGCATAATGACAGCTGAAAAGACAGACATACTGGAGCTGGATCGTGAGCAGCTGGTTGCCTGGTTGGCTGAGCGCAAGATCGCAAAATACCGGGCCGATCAGATATTAAAGTGGGTCTACTTGCGCCAGGCCGACAGCTTTGCGCCCATGACCGACATATCCAAAGACATCCGGGTATTGCTTTCAGAACATTTTGTGATCGGGCGGCTGGCGGCCGAGCGGATTGAAACCTCCCGGGACGGTTCCCGCAAGTACCTGTTCAAATTAACAGACGGCAAGCACATCGAAAGCGTCCTGATACCCGAGCGGGACCATTATACCCTGTGTGTCTCCAGCCAGGTAGGATGTGCCCAGGGCTGCCGGTTTTGCCTGACGGCTTCCGGCGGTTTTGAGCGCAATTTGACCCGGGGCGAAATTATTGCCCAGGTGCGCGACATCAAAAACGAGCTGACCGACCCCCTGCGCCTGACCAACCTCGTCTTCATGGGTATGGGCGAGCCCCTGGCCAATTATAAAAACCTGGTCAGCGCCATCGGGGTCATCACCGACACCGATGCCGGTCTTCGCCTGGCCAGCCGGCGGGTGACGGTGTCCACCGCCGGTCTTGTGCCCAAGCTTGCCGACCTGGGCCGGGACACCCGGGTGAACCTGGCGGTGTCCTTGAATGCCACCGACAACGACACCCGCAACCACTTGATGCCCATCAACCGCACCTATCCCCTCGAAACCCTGCTGGCGGCCTGCCGGGCGTATCCCCCCGCCCCCGGCCGGCGTATCACGTTTGAGTATATTCTCATCAAGGGGGTCAACGATTCCCCAAAAGATGCCCGGCGGCTGGCCAAGCTGCTGCAGCCGATTCGATGCAAAATCAACCTCATCCCCTTCAACCCCCACGAAGGCTCTGATTTCGAGCGCCCTGCCGAAGAGGTGATTCAGGCTTTCTACCAGATATTGTTCGACAAGAATTACACCGTCATCATTCGCCGCAGCAAGGGGGAGGATATATCAGCGGCTTGCGGACAACTCAAGGCAAGAAGCTCGTTGCAGGAAGTCTAAGGCCGGAGTTACACACCTCAAAGGAAGACATTGATTGTAAGTGTTAGAGAGACCAAGAAATCACAAATCTCAAGCACCAAATTACAAACAAATCACAAATCTCAATATCCAATGACCGAAACATCCATCGCCGCTATTTTGGATACATGAAATCTAAGAAGTTCATTCATTAGGAATCAAACTCTTGCAAGCCAAACATGGTTGTAATTTTGAATTTGGGTCATTGGAAATTATTTGGAATTTGTTATTTGGTGCTTGGGGTTTTCCTGCGATTACGTGTGAAAGGGACGATTTGGAGATCCGGCGGGAGGGTAGAGAAAAATTTTTAAAGATCACCCGGTTTAGAGCAGGTACTCGGTGCGGTTGCGTCCGTTTTCCTTGGCGTTGTAGAGGGCCTGGTCGGCCTTTTTGATCATGGCGTTCAGCTGGGTTTCAATCTTTTTGTTTTTTGCGATTTTACAGGTATGGAAGCCAAAGGACGCGGTGATGCGGATAGTGGTGTCGCCAAAGCGAAATTCGCAGACTTCAATTGCGTGGCGAATGCGTTCGCAAAAACCAAACACATCGTCCATACGGATCTGACCGCAGGGAATGATCACGAATTCTTCACCGCCATAACGGGCAAAAATGTCTTCTTTGCGCTTTAACTGATTGATAACGCTCGCAAATTTGTTTAAGACAAAATCTCCCATCTGATGCCCGTGGGTGTCATTGATTGGCTTGAATCGATCGATATCGATCATGATCAGACCGACCGGCAGCCCGTTGCGGCGGGCATATGAATATTCTTCGATGGCGCGCTTCATAAAATGCTGACGGTTGAAGATACCCGTCAAACCATCGATGCAGGCGTTACGCAGAAGATCTTCCTCCAGACGAATCTCGGCGTCATCTTTGAAATCGACTTTCATCACCGAGTGGCCGATTTGAAGGGGCACTCCCTGTGCCAGAATGGCGGAATCCACCCGGCGGTAATCGACGTAGATGCCGTTGGTGGATCCGTTGTCTTTTATCCGGATGACCTCATCGGCCCATTCGATGACGGCGTGAATGCGCGACGCCCAATCATCTTCTATGGTAATATCGGCTTCGGGCGCCCGGCCGATGGTCATGGTGCCGGGCCTGAGCTTGAAGCGTTTGCCGCTATCCGGGCCGATAAAAAGGACCACATGGGGTTGGCGGGGACTTATCTCGATGTGGGTTTGCAGATGTTCAACGATTGTTTCGTTGGGGTCAAAGGGCCTGTTGTTATCCATAGTTGATGCTGGTGAAAACCGGGTGAGATTATAGAGCCTTGGTTTATCCAATAATTTTACTTCAAACTGAGGTGTTGGTCAAATTTTTTAATCCCCGGTTTTCACTTTATCATCAATTTGCGCACATCCCCGGGCTGGATGGCGATGACCTGGATCACCTTTTTCTGTTTGCCCGTTTGGATGACTACATCAACGGGTGATAATTTGGGGGCTTTGCTGTAGCCGGTGCAAATCGAGGCTGCCAGCAGGAGCGTATTGTCCGCAGCGGTATGGGGCACCAGTCCGATGGGACTGGGATAATCCTTAACGTCGATGACCGTGTCGGTGGCCGGGTTGTGGTATTTAAGGATTTGCTCATTGTCTGTGGCGGTGCGGCCGACGATCAATTTGCTGTCCGGATTGAGGCGGAAATGGCGCCCGAATTTCAAAAGGTGAAGCTCTGCTTCGCTGCAGGTTTCCTGATGCGCGAAGATATCCCGCAGGCGGTTGGAATAGCCTTTATCGGTGAGTAGGCAGCCGCCGGCCGGCGCCGGGTACTCCGTGATCCCGAATTGTCGGGCCAGCTCGATCTGGCGTTTGCGGCCCCGGCCTGCAATGTCCAGCAGTTGCTCCCGATCGACCAGCCCCTCTTTTTCGGGGATGGTTTCCGGCAGGTTCTTGGCGCTCAGCGGGCGCAGGATATGGCCCTTATAGCCGGAATGTTTGGCCACGTAGTTCAAGGACTGCTTGTTCTGGGACATCGGCCGCTGGCCGAGGACTTCACCGGAAAACAAAAAATCAAAGCCGCCTGCCGGCATCATCTCACCCGCCAGCCTGAACATCAGGGTGTGACAGTCCATGCAGGGATTCATGTACTTGCCGTAGCCGGCCGGCGGGTTTTTAAGCATGCCGATATAATCGTTGAAAATGGGTTTGACGGTCAGTGGAATCCCGGTCATTTCCGAGGCCTTGCGGGCCTTGGCGGAGTTGAAAAACGGCGTTTCAAAAGAAACCCATTCGACCTCGATGCCCTGCTCGCGCAGCACCAGCCCCGACAACATGCTGTCCAGGCCTCCGGAGCATAATCCCAGTGCTCGAACTGTATTCTTTTTGTCCATACCTTACTGTCCGTGTTGTACCTGTCCCTCAAGTTCTGTGTCGGTTGTCTGTAGTCCGTTGTCCGTCGCTTGAATTATCGGACTTGACGAAAAATCTAAAGCGGCATATATGCGCATTATTTTGCTCCAATAAACTTAGGCATGAATTTTCTTTTTTCAACTGACCACTGACGACGGACAACAGACAGTTTTATGGAACTGAGAACTCGAACTGATAAGATTCGCAAAATTTTGCGCAAGCTCTATCCAGAGGTATCAACCCCGCTGCGGCATCAATCCCCGTTTCAATTGCTGGTCGCCACGATTCTCTCAGCCCAGTGCACCGACAAACAGGTCAACCGGGTGACCCGGGTGTTATTCAACCATCTGAAGACCCCTGAGGATTTTGCGGCGGCGTCGCTCAAGACCGTTGAACAGCATATCCGTTCCACCGGGTTTTATCATAACAAGGCCAAGAGTTTAAAAAATTGCAGCCGGGCATTACTGGACGATTATAACGGTCAGGTGCCGCAGACCATGGCTGAGCTGATCAAACTTCCCGGGGTGGGGCGCAAGACGGCCAATGTGGTGCTGGGGGCGGCATTCAATACACCGGGCATGGTGGTGGACACCCATGTTGCCAGGATTTCGCAAAGACTGGGATTGACGGCGAACAAGGATGCCGTCAAGATCGAGTTCGACCTGATGAAAATCGTGCCCAAGAAGGCCTGGAACGATTTTTCGCTGCAGCTGATTTTTTTCGGCCGGGAAATCTGTTCGGCGCGCAATCCGAAATGCGCGACATGTCCGATTGCCAGGTTGTGTCCCTGGCCGGGCAAGACAACCTGATCCGGCTCCTGCCGCAATTCCGATACTGCTAAAAATCTACGGCTGCATCCTTATATCTCGCCGCATGGGAATCGCATCTTCCGGACTGAACAACTGACGCAGGTCTTCGATAATCAGGTACAGGGCCGGTACCAGCAGCAGAGTGATGAAGGCCGCAAACAGGATTCCGAAGCCCAGGGAGATCGCCATGGGGATCAGGAAGCGGGCCTGGCGCGAGGTTTCGAAAATCATGGGCGTCAGACCGCCGAAGGTGGTCAGGGTGGTCAGCAGAATCGGCCGGAAACGATGGATGCCGGCATCGTGAATGGCCTCGTGGACGTTCATTCCCCCTTCCCGCTTGCGATTGGCGAAATCGATGAGAACCAGTGCGCCGTTGATGACCACCCCGGACAGCGCCACGACGCCGAATGCGCTCATCACGCTCAGGCTGTAGCCCATGACCATATGGCCGATAACAGCCCCCACAACCCCGAAGGGAATCGACATCATGATGATCATGGGCTGGATAAAACTGTTAAAAGGTACCGCCAGCATGGCGTATATGACAACCAGGGCCATCAGAAAACCGAACATAAGACCGCGCATGCTCTCACGGCGGTCGGCCTGCCGACCTTCAAAACCATAGGCTAAGCCGGGATATTTTTGCTGCAAAGCGGGCAGGGTTTCGGCGGTCAATGACGCCAAGACCTCATCGGTTTTGCTGCGCGGCTTGACATCGGCCGACACCGTCACCACCCGTCGGCCGTTGCGCCGGTCAATGGTGGTGTAGGCCCGGCCGCGTTTGATGGTAACGGCTTCACGCAACGGAATCTCGGTACCGGCCGGTGTTCTCAGTATCATTTCTTCCAGATTGTGCTCGAAGGCGCGTTCTTCTTTCGGCAGGCGCGCGGTGACCTTAATTTCGTTGCGCCCGCGCTGCTGGCGCAACACTTCAGCGCCATAATAGGCGTGTCGCACCAGGCGGGCCACTTCCTGGGAGCGTAATCCCAGGCTGCGCCCTTCGGGCTTGATCTGAAAATCGATTTGCCGTTTGCCCGGTGCATAGCCGTCATCGATGTCGGCCACATTGGGGAAAAAGCCCAGGGCTTCGGCCAGATCTTTGCTGGCCTGCTCCAGAACGTCTATGCGCCGATGGCTCAGCTCGATGGCAACGGCAGCCCCGCGGCCCGGTCCGCCGGCGTCGGATTCGAATTTGAGATATTCCAGCCCGGTAATGGAACCCACCCGCTCACGCCACAAGTCGGTCAGCATGGCCGTGGAAATGGGTCGGACATCCGGTGGCGTCAGATATATCCGCACTTCGGCCAGATTGCCGCCGATGACCGCAAAGATGCCTTGCGCGAGATTATCGCCGCCGTTTTCTGCCGTTACCTGCTGGGCGGCCGTCACCAGGAGTTGCTGCACCTGTTCGGTTTTCTGCACGGCAGTGCCGAAGGGCAGCTGGGCGGTAACCTTGGCGTAATCGGATTCGACCTTGGGAAACAAATCAAAACCCATCCGGCCGCTCTTGATATAGGCAAACGTCAACAGCAGCACGGCAACGCCGACTGCCACCGTCAGATAGCGGAAACGCAGAACCAGGTCCAGAAACGGCCCGTATTTGGTCCGGATGAAGCGCCCGAATAAATCGCTGAATCTTTTCTGGCCGGCAATTAGCCAGCCCAATGGTCCGGACGGGTCGAGCCGGCGGCGGTGTCCGATGTGGGACGGCAAAATGAACAAGCACTCGATCAGGGAAACCGCAAATACGGCGGTCACCACCATCGGAATAAACTTGAAAATTTTTCCCATAAAGCCCGGTACAAACAGCATGGGCATAAACGCCACCATATTGGTCAGCACGCTGAAGGTTATGGGCTTGGCAATCTCACGGGTGCCCCGCACCGCCGCTTCAAACCATTTCATCCCGTTTTGGCGATGGTAATAGATATTTTCACCCACCACAATGGCGTCATCCACCACAATGCCCAGGGTAATAATAAAGGCAAACATGGAGATGACGTTGATACTGACATCCATGGACGGCAGAAACAGAAAGGAACCCAGTATCGAGATGGGAATGCCGAGGCTGACCCAGAATGCCAGGCGGGCTTCCAGGAAAACCGCCAGCAGGATAAAGACCAGACCCAATCCCAGGTATCCGTTGCGCATCATCAGGTCCATCCGCTGGCGATAGACCTCAGAACGGTCCCGGCGTGCATCTATGGCCAATCCGGGCGGCAGGATCTGATTGATGATCTCTATCTGTCGATGAACGGCGTCGGAAACCGAGATCGGGGTTTGATCCCCCACGCGATAGACCTGGATCATCACGGCCGCTTTGCCGTTATAGGTGGCAAAATTGTCCGTTTCTTCAAACCCGTCGTTAATGGCGGCGATGTCTTCAAGCAGCACCCGGGTGCCGTCATTGGCCGTGATGATGGGGATTTTACCGAATTCATGCCCGTAATCGCGCCGCTCATTGACGCGCACCAGGATATCGCCGCTTTCGGCCTTGATGGCACCGCCGGGCAATTCCACCGCTGTGCGCCGTATCCTTGCGGCGACTTCTTCCAGAGTCAGGTTGTAAGCTCGAAGGGTTGCCTGGGGGATTTCGATGCTGATCTCATAATCGCGAACCCCTACCAGGTCTACCTGGGTGATGTCCGGGTCCTGGATCAATCGATCGCGGATATCTTCGGCCACTTCGCGCAGAACCCACTCGCTCTGGTCGCCGTAAAGGGCCAGCTCAACCACATAGCGCCGGCGCTGGGCAATAACCACCTGGGGTTCCTCGGCCTCTTCCGGGAATGAGTTGATCCGATCGACCTCGTTTTGAATGTCCTGGGCCAGACGCTGGATGTTCTCTCCTTCGATCATTTCAACCCTGACGCTGCCCATGCCTTCCTGGGCCGAAGCGGTAACCTCCTTGACGCCTTCGAGGCCCTGTACGGCTTGCTCGATAGCCAATACCACACCCCGTTCGACTTCTTCCGGGCTGGCCCCTGGATACGGCACGGTTATATTGACGCGATCGAGATCAAAATCGGGAAATACTTCCTTTTTGACCTGGCCGGCCAGGATGGCCCCGCCAATCAGAAAGACCAGCATTAACAGGTTGGCGGCAACCGAATGACCGGCCATCCAGGCGATAGGGCCTTTGTAGAATTTTTTCGTGGGGTCGTAGGTCATTTTGAATGGATAAGATTATGGTTACAAAGTCAATTTTCAGAAAACAGAAGACAGAGGGCAGCGGTCAGAAAAAATTCTGAATTCTCAATCTGTCATCTGACAACTGTCATCTGTCTTCTTTTTCCACCTGCACCGGCATTCCGTTGATCGGGGCAGGTAGATCGGAAACGATTAATTGATCCCCGGGTTCGAGTCCTTGCCTCAGGAGGACGGTTTTGGTATCCCGCCACAGCGTATCAACGCGGCGAGTATCAAGATTGCTGTCCTTGTTCACGATCCAGATCATCGAATTGTCCCGCAGAGCGTTTCGTGGAATACGGAATACGTTTTGCAATTCACGGCCCTGGATTTCGATCCTGACATACTCACCAATTAATAGTGCCGGTTGGTCTTTGATGTCTTTTTTAAAATTCAAGGGATCTTTGACCTCAACGAGGATGCGCGCCATACGGCCTTCTGACCCCAGATCACCCAGCAATCTGATGACAGTACCGTTGATTTCATACCCGTTGCGGTGCAAGATGCGAACGTTGGCGCCCGGGTCGCCGGGTCGGCGCGGGATCATCATCCAGTCTAAACGGTCCACCGGAATGGATGCTTGAATCCAATATTCATCGGTTCCCACCAGCTCGGCCAGTTTCTCCTGGCCCGACACCTGGGATCCGATGTCCACGTGTTTGGTGCGGACAATGGCGTTGAAGGGTGCGCTAATCCTGGTTCTGGACAGGTCCAGCTGGGCCTTGCGCACATCCGCCTTTTCAGCGGTCAGCTTGGCCTTGGCGGCCGACAGCTGGGGTTGTTTAAACACCAGCGGCGGGGGTTCATTGTCGACCTGGTCGCGATCGCGATAAAGCTGGCGCCACTCCTCTCTGGCAGACGCGGCTTCTGCTTCCAGAAGCTTTAATTTGCTTTCCGCGTCTTTGACCCTGGCTTCGGCCAGCGTCAGGGCCAGCTGGTAGTCCTGGGGATCAATGCGCAGGATTTCCGAATCCTTTTCCAAAAATCCCCCCACCGTAAAGTTCGGGTGCATCGCCACGATTTCGCCGGCCACCCTGGCTTCCAGAGTGATCTCCCGGGCCGGGATGACCGTACCCATGGCTGATACCGTTACCGCGTAATCACCCGGCGCCACGGCGACTACCTGAACCAGGGGGGTCATCGGTTTCGGCGGGCGCTTGCGTGCTTTGGGAGCTGATTTGGTGATATAGACGGCCCCGGCGATGCCGGCGACGATCACTATCAACGACAGAAAAATGTTGATAAAAAACCGCCGCCGGGGACGAGGTCCATCCCCGGAGTGCGATTCATTTGGTTGTATTTTGCTTGCTGGATCAGACATGTTTCTTTATAAACACAGCCGTTAGCTTAATGCCCGCAGTCTTTCTATTCACCAGGCCGGGCACTGCTGGCTGTTGATGCATTCACGGCCCCTTACTACAAATTACCCTGGAAATATACTTACATTATAACTACGAATCAATAAAAAAAAAGATCCGGTTTGCAATACAATTCCACGCGATCATTCCGTCAGGGCATATCGCACCGCTGCTTGAGCGTGGATTTCGGCCGTATCAAACAGGGGCACGGAACTATCCTCCGGTTTTACCAGTAAACCGATCTCGGTGCAGCCCAAAATGATCCCCCGGGCGCCGGTCGAGATGAGTCGCCGGATGATGGCGGCATATTTTTGTTTGGAATCCGGTTTAATCATGCCGGCGCACAGTTCATCATAAATCACCCCATGGACGATTTCCATTTCGTCTTTTGCAGGGATGATGACATCCAGCCCAAAGCGATTCTTCAGGCGGCCTTTGTAGAAATCCTCTTCCATGGTAAAGCGGGTTCCCAGCAGGGCAACCCTGTCGATGCCATCGGCTTTGATTCTGGCGGCGGTCGCATCGGCAATATTGAGCATGGGAATGTCGATGGCATTTTGGACGTCATCGTACAATTTATGCATGGTATTTGTACAAATAATTACAAAATCGGCACCACCCCTCTCTAAACTGCGGGCGGCATCGATCATGATGGTCGCCAGCTCATCCCATTGGTTTTGATGTTGGAGCGCTTCAATTTCTGCAAATTCAACCGAAACCATAATGGATTTGGCTGAATGCAGGCCGCCGAGTCTGGCCCTGACGGTCTGGTTGATGATCCGGTAGTATTCGATGGAGGACTCCCAGCTCATTCCGCCGATCATTCCGATTGTTTTCATGTTCATCTCCATGCACTACTGGATGCCGGTCGAAGATCCCGTCTCCAGCGGGGATCAAGTCCGGCATGCCATACAGAAATTGATTCGCTTGGCCGAATCAGAAGCTACAGTATAGGACTATCGCGAATGCTTTGTAAATAGGTACGGCGAATCTCTCCTGTTATAAGTAATTAATAGTTAGAATTAGTTATAATAATTTTAAAATGTCTAAATTTAAAATTTATATTGACAAAATATTACCAAAAACTATATTTGGGCGATAATTACAAGCGAAACCTGACCCAAAACCTTCATCATTCAGGATTTTAGGTTTTTTCAAAGGGGAACGACACCATGCAGAAATTGCTTTCCACCAAGGAAGTCGCCGAGTTCTTAAATGTGAATGAGAAGATGGTTTACAGCCTGGTCTCGGAGAAAGGGTTGCCGGCGACCAAAATAACCGGTAAGTGGCTCTTTCCTAGACACCTGGTGGAACAGTGGGTTGAGGCCAATACCATCAATTACCCCGACAACGGCCATCGCCTGCCGCCTTACGATGGCCTGCTAATCGTGACCGGCAGCAACGATCCCTTGCTGGACAGGGCCATTGCCATCTTTAACAACCAGAATTTCAATCAGTTAGCGGTTTTCGGGAATTTGGGAAGTATGGGGGGGCTGAGGGCATTGCGCCAAAATCTCTGCCATATCGCCTCAAGCCATCTGTTGCAGGAAGACGAGTCGGAATACAATTTTGATTTTGCTTTCAGGGAACTGGATGAAATGCCGGCCGTGGTCAACTTCTGTCGGCGGGAGCAGGGGATCCTGGTGCTCAAGGGCAATCCCAAAAATATTGTTGCCGTGGCTGATTTGGGCCGGCCGGGGATTAAAATCGTCAATCGCTCCCTCAGCACCGGAACTCGCCTGTTGCTGGACAAAGAGCTCAGGAAAGCCGGCATAAATGGTGAAAAAATAGAGGGTTACGAGACTGAAGTATCCCGCCACCTGGATGTGGGATTGGAAATCTTATCCGGCCGGGCGGACGCCGGGCCGGCGATTCGAGCGGTGGCCAAACTGCTGGACCTGGATTTTATCCCGCTGCGGTGGGAGCGGTTTGACCTGATGATTTCCAAGGAGCGCTTCTTCGATGAAGGGATCCAGCGCTTTCTGGGTATCTTGCATGAACCCGGGTTTCAGCAAGCCGCCAACCGGGAATTTGCCGGTTACGATGTCAGTGCGAGCGGTCAGATGGTGTTTCCGCAGGAGACAGAGGACAGAGGACAGAGGATAGATAACAGATGACCCGTTGTTGGTGGGTAAACAGAAACGAAGGAGACGAGCAAGGCTATGATGAATCGATTTTGCAGGGTTGGATTGATGGTAGTATTGGTCTTAGGTCTGATTGGTTATAATGCCTGGGCGGGGGATAAAATTCTGAAGATGTCGACTACGACTAGTACACAGGCTAGTGGCTTACTAGATGTGTTGTTGCCGGAACTGGACAAGGATACCGGCATCCAGGTGAAGGTTATCGCCAAAGGCACAGGTGCCGCCATCCGCGACGGTATGGACGGTAATGTCGACGTTATTTTCGTACATGCCAGGGCCCGTGAAGAGAAGTTCGTTGAAGACGGCTACGGCACCAAGCGCTATGCGGTGATGCATAATGATTTTGTCATTTTGGGGCCTGCCAAAGATCCGGCGGGAATCAGGGGGATCAAGAGCGCAGCGGAAGCCCTGCTCAAAATTGCCAGCGCAAAATCTCCTTTCATCTCCCGTGGTGACGACAGCGGCACCCATACCAAGGAGCAGGCACTGTGGAAAGCTACCGGACTGTCCCTGGAGAAGAAAACCAGCACGATCGTCAAAAAAGGCAAAAAAAGTGAGGTGACTTTTCTTCACCCCGCGGGCCTGGGACAATGGTATTTATCAATCGGTCAGGGAATGGGCAAGGCCCTGACCTTTGCCGATGAAAAACAGGCCTACATCATGGCCGATCGCGGCACCTATATCAAATATAAGTTCGGCCGGGACGTTCCCATCGATCTGGTCGTTCTTTGTGAGGGTGACCCGCTGCTGGCCAATCCCTACGGGGTAATCCCGATCAACCCCCAAAAGCATCCGCATGTAAAGTATGATTTAGCCAAGGAATTCGCCGAGTGGCTGGTTTCCGAGAGAGGTCAATCCGTGATCGACGGCTACCGCCTGCTGGGCCAGCAGCTGTTCTATCCGGATGCGATTAAATAAGCCACTTTTATGTTTATTTATAACAATAAAGATTAGTTAAGGCCGTTTGATTTCGTCGTCATATGGTTTAGGGTTAGAGGTTGGAGGCGATCGCCTTCGGCGGTTGGAGGTTTGAGGCAAAAGATTGTTTAAATTAAAATATGTAATGGAAGATTCCTTATTTGCCTCTAACCTAAAGCGAAGCGCTCCTCGAGCGTAGCGGTCTTCTAACAGAACAAAGTGACCTTGCATAGCGATCCTTTAATGGAGCAAAACAATACAATTTTGGTGAGAAACCATGAGCCTTCTTATCGACAGCTTCCTATCTGCCATCCTGCTGGTGATTTCGCTGGATGCCGAAATGGTGTCCATTGTGGGGGTATCCCTTCAGGTCAGCATCACCTCCACCCTGCTGGCGGCCATCATCGGGATTCCGACCGGATTTACGATTGCCTTCGGGGAATTTTCCGGTAAACGGATGGTGATCACGGTCCTGAACACCCTGCTGGCTTTGCCGACGGTGGTCATCGGGCTGTTCGTCTATGCCTTCATCTCGCGGCGGGGGATTTTTGGCCCCTTCGACCTTCTCTACAGCCAGACTGCGATCATCATCGGCCAGGTGATCCTGATCGTCCAGGTGGTGGCGGCCTTCACCATTGCCGCCATCAGCCGGATCGACCAGCGCTATCGCAAGACCGCCATGACCCTTGGCGCCAATCGACGCCAGGCAGCCTGGATCGTATTCAGGGAAGCGCGTTTTGCCATTGTCGCGGCGGTGGTTGCCGCTTTCGGCCGGGTAATCTCCGAAGTGGGTATCAGCATGATGCTGGGCGGCAACATCAAGGGGTTTACCCGCACCATGACCACCGCCATGGCCCTTGAATATGACAAAGGCTCCTTTACCCTGGCCGTGGCCCTCGGGTTGGTGCTGTTGGCACTCAGCTTCGGGATGAACCTGCTGTTTCATTTTTTCCAGGGGAGAACCCGCGCATGAGCCTCTTTTCCCTTGACCACGTTACCCGTGTCTATGGCCGGCGCACCGTATTGGAAATCCCCAAGCTGGATATCGAGGGGAACCGTATCCATGCGTTGCTGGGTCCCAACGGGGCCGGCAAGACGACGTTGCTGAATATACTGGGATTCCTCGAGCCGCCGAATTCTGGCACAATCCATTTTCGGTCCCAACCGGTGCGGTTTGTCGAAGCCGAGCTCCAGCACCTGCGACGCTCAGCCGTCCTGGTGGATCAGCACCCGATTTTATTTTCGACCACGGTGTATAAAAACCTCGAATTTGGATTGAAAATCCGGGGCATCACGCCGGATAAACGCCGGCGCATCATTGAAGAAAACCTCGATCTGGTCGGGATGGGATCGTTCACGCACTACCCCGCCCACCGGCTATCCGGCGGTGAGACCCAGCGCGTGGCCCTGGCGCGTGCGCTGGCCCTCTCACCGGAGGTGCTGCTGTGTGACGAACCGACATCGAGTGTGGATGTGGAAAATCAGAATCTCATTATTACCATCCTAAAACGTATCAATGAGATGAAAAAAATTTCGGTCCTGTTCACCACCCATGATCGGTCCCAGGCGGCCCGTTTGGCCCATCATACCATCGTTTTAAATCAGGGGCGTCTGGCGCCAACCATGTATGAAAATATATTCAGAGGTGTCCTGAAATCAGATCCATCCGGTCGTCCCCGGTGCGTCATTCAAGATAAAATTGAGTTAGCAGTTCCGGAGGCTCAAATTATTGAAAACCGGGAAACCGTCAGTGTTTTTATTGATCCGGAGAAAATAGTGCCGCAACATCCCCTAAAAAATCCGGGCACTGCGAATCAGCTGCAGGGACGAGTTGTGCAGATTGTGGAGGAAAACGGAAAAGTACGGATCGTCATTGACGCCGGCGTCTGGATCGCACTGCTGATTTCTAAGAAGTCCTATCAAGTGAGCAAATTCATGGTGGGAGAGACCAACGGCCTGATCATACCGCCTGAAGCCATACACATTATGTGATTGAACACTAATTTTGGTTTAAGCCCAATCTACCAAACCCCCAAATTCCATATTGCGTCAGCACATCAAACAAATTCGGAGTCCCAAAAAATTTTCGACTCAGGCACGCTATATAAATAAAACGAACCGCAAAAAAAGTATAGGTTTGTCATGCGCAATCCATAACTCAACCCGAAAATGGCAGAACACTATTTATTGTGGTGTACTCTTTTTGAAATCTCT
>JAFDCJ010000093.1 GCA_019312835.1 Deltaproteobacteria bacterium | reverse complement strand
CTCCACCGTCTTGGCCCCATCCGGATTGACCAGGCAGCAGGTGGCCGGTGAAATCAGGCTACGGGAAAGCAGATGCGCCTTGTCGATTCCCTTTTTCTCAAGCACATCCCACACTTTTTCCAACTGGCCTTCGAGGGTATCCATGGTTTCCGCTTCAAAGGGCTCGAAATTGGTCGGCACGATCCCCCAGGCAATGACACCACCCCTGTCCAGAAACCGCTTGATCGATCCGGCATAGGTAACAAAAATTTCGGCATTCAGATAAACGTCCATGGACAGAATGTCCATGTCCAGGTTGAGCAAAAAATCCCAATCCGGGTTACCGCACAGGTGTACCCCCCGCGGACGCTCGACGACTGCCAGAAACTCTTCCATGTCACGCCGCGCGGCATTGCTGTCATAGCCGGAAAGGGCACTGAACAAAAATTGCAAACCCGGCTCGTCAATGAACATGAATGCATGGGTATTGAGCTTCTTGAGACGCCCCAGCTGGACGTTGATGCGCTTGGACATGAATTCATACATAAAGGGTCGTACGGTGTCATCGAAAATAATCGGCCGTTTATCCTGATCCAGCACGTTCAGCCCGAAACTGATAGGCCCCTCCAACTGCCCCCGGATGGCCGGCCGGTCGGAAAAATCCAGCGCCAGAAAGCGGTGATAGACATCCGAATATTGGGGGCTGATGTCAAAATAGGCCGGTTCGTCGAAGTGGGCCAATGTTTCCTCCAGCTCGACGACAAACTTATCCATCGAAAACGCCAGGGTTTGGTTGTCCATATCCAGCACAATCCCGGGAAAATGCTCCGACGCCTGAACGTACATGTCTTCATGGTAATTCAAGCGCGGCAGCTGGGGCCAGAAGGGAATATCCAGGGACAGGGCCGCGTCAAGCGCCGCCGCCACATCGGTATGCGGCATCACTGCCATGGCGGTGGTTAAAAGGTTGCCTGGAATCGTCATTTTCGGTTCCTTGTTCAAATTGGGAGCAATAAAATGCGCGGGGTCCAGAAAGCAAAGCGCATCGGGCCTAGCGTGAAGCTTCGGATTCATCTGGAATTTCAGAATTTCAGCTTTTTTCGCTTTGCGCCATGCGCTTTTCGCAACCAGCGCCTAAATATCTTTCAGAAGCTTATTCGCCGGTGAAGCCTCCATCTCCTCCCTGAATTTGTCGATCGCCTCGGAGAGGGCAACAAATTTTTCGGTCCGGGCAACGGGGATATTGTTGGTTCCATTCTGATCAATGGCATCAACAACGAACTTAATGGTCAGGGTGTTGATATCGCGGGCGGGCTGATAGCCGAACTGCTGGTCGGCCTTGGTTCTGGTCTCGGTGACGACGCGGCTTTGCACAAGATCATACAAAATATGGTGCACCAGTCTGATCGGAATCTTAAGGCGGCTGGAAATCTCGACATCGGTTTGGGGCCTTTCACCGTTTGCAAAAGTTTTCACCAGCAGATGGGCGATATGCAGGGTGAGTACTTTTTTAAAGGCAGGGCTTACCTTGAGGCTGTCGGGTTCATATTCGTATGTATGGACATTCTGGTACGCAAAGGAAAGCTCGGCACCGAACAGGACCACCCACCAGCTGATTTGCAGCCACATCAGAAAAAGGGGCAACGCGGCGAAGCTGCCGTAAATGGCGTTATACCTTGTAAACCCAATCTGAAAATTAATGTAACCCCACTGGACAATCTGAAAAATGGTACCTGCAATGATGCCGGCCGTGAACCCTGCTTTGAAACTGACCTTGGTATTGGGCATTAATATGTAAATAACCGTAAATAGAATCCAGATAAGTACATAAGGGCTGAGTTTAAAACTCAAAGAAATCAGCGGTGCAAGTACGCCCGACAGGCCTATTTTCTGGGTTAACTGTGTAATCTGGGAAGCCACAAACACCGTTGCACTGCTGGACACCACAACAAGTATCGGGCCGATCAGCATAACGGCCAGGTAGTCGCTGAATTTTCTGCCCCAGCTGCGTGGTTCCTTTATCTCCCAGATATCGTTTAAAGAAGCTTCAATGTGGCTGAGAACTTTCACCACAGACCAAAAAAGCAGAACCAGGCCGACGCCGGTCATGACGTCGCCTCTGGTTGATTCAAGCAATGATTCGGCATACCCCAACACTTTGGTCAGCACTTCTTTCTGGCCGGGAATTTCAGCCACTAACTCACTGAGCTTGTCCCGAAGTGTTTTTTCATATCCGAATCCCTTGGCGATGCCGAAAAACATCGCCATTACGGGGACCACGGAGAGCAGCGTGTAAAACGTAAGGGAAGATGCCCGAAAAAAACATTTGTCCTCGTCGAATCCGCGAACGGTGAGAATAAAAATCCTGAGTTGTTTAATGAGAAATGATTTGCCAAAAGGCAGATCTTCGAGTCGGATACGCCAGATATCGACCGTCAGATATTCTATTGCGCGGGTTATCCATCCATCAATTTGCTGCAGTAAGTTCTTTTCCAATTGGCTAACCGTATCTTAATTGCTTGGGTCTACTGTTTTTTCTGAGTTGATGAAGCTTATGGAACCCATGGCAATGGTCACGAATAAAACCATTCCGTTGACCAATTCGTCAACCCATCCGCCTGCCAGACTTAATCAGCCGGACCATCCAAGTCTTCTTCAACAATAGTATCGGACCGAAAACTCGTCGCTCCGGAAGCCTTGATGTCATTGGCAGGGACGAGGCGAAATTCCGCCATCAGCTCTTCAGCATCGACCGCCGATACCGTTTCTACCACCGGCGCAACCGGTTGCGTTGTAATGACGGTCCGCTGGTAGGCTGAGAGAAAATTGACCTCTTCCGGCTCTGCCAGGCTGGTGACTTCGAGGCGGCTGTTT
>JAFDCJ010000092.1 GCA_019312835.1 Deltaproteobacteria bacterium | reverse complement strand
CCAGCCTGGCCATCGGTTACAGCACGGGATTCCTGCTGATTACGGCATTGATGATCCTGGCCGTTGGAGAGGTGCGCCTGGGGCTATTGGCCATGATTCCCAATCTAATACCGATTGTCATTGCCCTGGGCGTTATGGGATATCTGGATATCCCGCTGAATACCTACAACCTGATTGGCGGCAGTATCGCCATCGGGTTGGCTGTGGACGACACCATCCATTTTTTCCATAATTTCCGAAAGTACTACCTGAGGTCCGGCGATATCAACTTTGCTGTCAGCGAGACGTTAAGGTCGGCAGGCCGGGCCTTACTGGCAACAACGCTGATTCTGGTTGCCAGTTTCTGGATGCGACTTATCAGTGACTTGAAGGTAGTCGCTGATTTCGGACTGGTGATGGGAATTGCGTTACTCGTGGCCTTTCTGGCTGATGTAGTGCTTGCTCCGGCCCTGTTGCGGATGTTTTATGGGGCCGGGCAGATGGTTCCCCTGAAACGAGCTGATGTTCCGAAGGTGCAGAACGGATGATATCTATTAAAAGCATCCTGAAGATTAGTGCAATTTACCTGGCCTGTATTGCAGCTATCGCATCGGGGATATACCTTACCATTGCTTTTCTCGGTCAAAAGACATTATATATTGAAAAAAAACAATGGAATCCGGCGGAACCGGAAACTCAGCACATCGATCCGGGCCGTTTGAACAGAGCGCTCGAATACATTGACACGCGGATACCCACAGCGCGAAGCTTGTTGCTGCTTCGCAACGGTAAGACGGTCGTCGAAAAATATTACTGGCACGGAGGTCCCGAGGAGACGGATTACCTGCATTCCCTCAATCTCCCGCTCCTGCAGGTGTTGATCGGTATCGCCATCGATCATCAATTGATCCAGGGGCCCGAGCAGCCCCTATCTGCTTTTTTCCAAAAACATCTGACACAAACCAGATCCGCCGGTGCGGCGTCGCTGACGCTGGGCCACCTGCTAAGGGCACAGGCGCCCCTGCTCTGGGGTGCCGGGAATCCGGACTATTGGGATTTGTTTTACGCCGGAGACCGAATTGAAACGAGTCTGCGAGTCGTTTCCCGTCAACAGACAGGGACCCAGCCAGCGATGAACTTTGCCGCAGCGTATTTGTTGAGCCAGGTGATTGAACAGGTTTCCGGCCAGAGCATATTTGATTTTGCCGACCGTTATCTGTTCCAACCTCTGGGAATTACGACTTACGCGGCCGACGATGACGATTTGCCGCACGATCCGATGGTCGGATTTCAGCTCAAAGCACTGGATCTAGCCAAGATCGGCTATCTGCTGGCCCGGGAAGGGGCCTGGGATGGTCGGCAGATCGTCTCCAATGAATGGGTCCGCTTGTTATTTTTCAAGGTCCCTCACGTCGAATTTGATGCCACTCCAGGGGGCAACTGGGTTAAGACAACGATCAGGGAGCAGGAGAGTTTGGTGGTCCGAGGTGAAGGGGGGCAATATCTTGTCCTGGTCCCGGCCTTGGATGTGGTGCTGGTAACCACATCGACGAGCCGTTTTGCGCTGCCGCAAGATAATGGGCATGACCGACTGCTGCAGCTTATCATCGAAGCTGTTTTGCAAACGTCTGACACAGCGAAGATGGCGGCCAGGCCGGAGCTGGAGCCAGAAACGGAGTCAGGGCAATATACCGACATACTTTCGCCGAATTATATTTTCTCCACGCCGGTACCACAAGACATATTGGATTTCTTTCATCAATATGCACAGGATATCATCAGTAAAGATACCCGCCGTATTGCTCAAAACTATGCGCGCGGATACGATCACACCAGGGATACCTTTGCCACCCCATCCCGTCTGATGTTTGGCGGTGCAGGTAGTCCGCCCCATCTGGAGTATGTTCACATTACCAAGATACGTATCGAAAAAAACAGAGCCTATCTGCGAGGCAGTTTGAAATTTGCCTTCGTGAGTTATACAGGCCACATCGGCGTGTTCCCACTGGAGAATTTAATTAAACTGAAAGGCCGATGGAGATGGCTCGGTTTGCCGGAAAAGACCGCCCTGCTGGATCGCGATGACTATTTTGATGCTGAGTTGAGTGAGGCGCAGCAGCAGTTCGTGGATGACTGCTCCGGTCCCCTGGTCGGGAAATCTTCATTATTCGGAAACGATTGTTTTGCTGAGAGTTTCCGTTTGGCCGCAGGAGGCAAAGAGCTGTTTGCCGAACGCCTCCAACCTTTTCTACAAGGGCGCTCCGGGGTAAGACTGCATGTAACCGGATTGCAGCCTAATGGTGCAGCTTACAAGATGCAAGGTTATATCGAGGGCAGCGCACTGGGTGAACTCCGTTTGCCTGATGAGCTGCATATCGTTAAGGAGAATGGTGTCTGGAAATGGAAAGGTATCTTCGATTCAAAGCCAATAGAATGAAAGGTGTTCAGAATCTTTATCGCCCGCGGTATTTATAAAGCGCAGCGCTCCCAAATTTTATTTATTCAGTATCCCTTATAGATTCAACAATGGCATCAAACCATGCGGCCGCAATCTTCTGGTTCCCGTATATGTTCGGGTGCAAACCGTCCTGCAGCATATCCTCACGTGATAATTTGCTGCCGGCATCAACCGTTGAAACCTTGAATCCGGACGATTGCCGGTTATTCACAATTGCCGGAATTTGCGAATTAAATAATTTCACGTCTGCGTTCAGGTCTTTCTCCTGCCCTGCATAATTTGGCGGAATCGTGGAAACCAGGAGATGGGCATTTGAATGGGTGGTTATTCTGCCGATTAAATTGTCGAGCCGCTCAGGGGCGCGATCTAATTTGTACTGGTTCAGAATATCGTTGGTGCCGATCATCAGTAAAATGATATCCGCCCGATTCTGCAGCAACAGTTCTTCAATCGTAAAATCGGGGTAATCGGGATGAGCCGGATTATCTTTCAGCTCGATGATATCGCTGATTTTCAGACCGCCCCAGCCCTCATGCTCGATGTTGTTCCCCAGGGCCTCTTCCAGCGCACGATAGGCATCGCCCCATGGCTCGCTGTAGTTCGGCGCATGAGGGCAGGAGCCGACAAAACGGCAGTCGATGCCGCAGCGGTCGAGCAGATCCTTTAAGAACAGCCGCCAGGTACTGCCGCCCTTGCCACGCGTAATCGAATCACCCAGGGGCATTATTTTTAAATTCATCGAGTTTAATTAAAACCACCGTTGCCTGAATTTTCGCTCATACACTGCCAGTAATACGGCCAATTCTGGTCGTCGGTACAGTCACCGATAAAACCGCCGAAACGGCCCAGCTCGTAATCCTTGGTTATAATGTAACCGTGAGGGGATTTAACCGGTTTGGAAGGATCGGATGCAGGCCTCTCCTGCTGCTGCCGGGCCGACTCATCTGCAGTAGCGGACCCGGTTTGAGGCACATCGGACGGCCCCTTTGCGGCGCAGGCAAACAAATGGATGATCACCATAACTACCACCAGTCTTCTCATCAAGCGTCTCCTGAAATTTTAATCCCGACTCTTTCAATCTAAAGCAAGTTCAATTTTTGTAAAGTAAAATTTAGCGCCAACCACTTGCCGCTTTATATTGCGGTATTATCCTTAAACAGATATGAGCTTACTATAGAATTGTGCCGGAATCTTGAAGAATGTCGCTAAAAAGAATCTTTCACAGGATGCTTTCCGATCAGGATCTGGACTTTTTAGTCGAGGCCGCAGCAGCGGATGTCGCTAATAAGTCCCAGCTGAAAAAAATTATCCGCGAAGATGAAGATTTTCGCAATTCATTTGTCTGTGACGAAAAGGTTTTTCACAAACTGATGGCGGATGATGAAATTTTTTTGAAAATTTCGCCGTCACTGTTTTTCGAAATTCTGCTGCGAAAAGCTGCCGGTGACCTTTCAAAGGCCAGTTACACCCTCGAAAAGACCCGCGGCATGCGCATCCCGGTTTTTGATACCCAGGATCTTGTCGAGCTCTTAGATGATCAATCCATTGTGGCTTACCTGGCAAATATGCTGTCGACCTTTACGCGGATCGAAAGCTATACGGTATCTTTTCGAATCCGTAAGGGTATCTGGAAAAAGATACGCTTCAATGACATGGACATCTCAAGTCTGATTCGTTTTAGTGAAGCTGTCGATGATGAATATCGCCTGGGCCTGTACAAGCGTATCGCGGATCTTTGCCTGTTTATCCTCGGCATATTTCCAGATTATGCCGAACGTCGCTATCGTTATCCGCTCTCGGGT
>JAFDCJ010000091.1 GCA_019312835.1 Deltaproteobacteria bacterium | reverse complement strand
TCTGCTGGCGGCGGCCGCCCTTGCTGAAATAACGGGAGACCTGCAGAATAGCCCATCATACGTACCGGCGCACCAACCGCCTTTTCTAATCGAAAAGGATGAAGCCGGGAAAAAAAAGCTGCGATTCAAAATTGCACCCCCACATCCGCAAACCAGCGCGCCTAAAGGTCTGGCAAATGAAAATGATGTCGACGCATCACCCCGGGAATTGCAGCCGCGCGACCTGAGGGTTCACCCGGAAAATTTGAGTATCCCCATAGAAGCAGAGGTCGAAGTTGCCAACGGCAACGGCGTCAATCGCATGGCATCCAGGGTTGGTGTCTATCTCGTCAGCAAGGGCTTGCAGGTGACGCGCTATACAAATGCCGATCACTTCAATTTCGACAAAACCAAAATATATTACCACGATGATTACCTGCAGGATGCTTTTAACGTGGCAAAACATATACCCGGCTTGCAGGATATGGAAAAATGCACGAAGTTCAATCAGGAAAATATTAAGATCAAAGTGTTGCTGGGCAGGGATCTGGTGCCTTACGACCGCCTGATTGCCAGCGAACTGGGCCGTATGGCCAAGGCCGCTAAATCCAACGCGCTGTGACGGTACCGTCACGGCGTAGGATTGACGACAGGACCAATTTTTGAGAGAATACAGTATGCAGGATACCGAACAAATTCAGACAGCTTGATGCTAACAGCCCTGTTTCCGGCAATGATAACCGTCACCGCAACCAATTGGTAGGAAAGCCGACCGGCAATGAAACCCAACAACCTACAGGCATTGTCTGCAGCCCTGATTCGCATGGTCCGTCCCCTGGTGCGCATACTGCTGCGAAATGGCGTTTCTTACGGGACATTTTCCGATCTGACCAAATGGATGTTCGTTGATGTTGCCAAACAGGAATTTGGCATAAAGGGCCGCAAACAGTCAATATCCAGGGTGGCGGTCATCACCGGTCTGTCTCGCAAAGAAGTCAAACGGCTGCTTGAATTACCGGAACCCCGGAAGCGAGCGGACGAGGAAACCTATAACCGGGCGGCCCGGGTTATCGCAGGATGGCGCCGCGACCGGGATTTTCATGACCGGCAGGGTAAACCGTCGGTTTTAGATATTAAGGGGCCGGGCGCCAGCTTCGCGGACCTGGTCAAGCGCTTCAGCGGCGATCTCCCGGTGAGAGCGGTTTTGGATGAACTTCTCAGAGTCAGGGCAGTAGAACTGATAGGAGACGACCGTGTTCGATTGCTCACCCGCCTTTACCTTCCCAGAGACAACGAGATTATGAAGTACCATATTCTGGGGACTGATGTCGGTTACCTGATAGCGACCATCGACCATAATATGCAGGCGGGAAATGGCGCCCCGTTTTTCCAGCGCAAGGTATCCTACAACAATCTGCCGGACGAGGCGCTGCCGAAATTCCGCAAACTCTCGGAAGAATCCGCCCAGGCGCTGCTTGAAAAATTAGATTCCTGGCTGTCTAAAAACGACCGTGACACCAATCCGGCCGTTGAGGGAACCGGCCGGAATGTGGCGGGTACGGCGATTTACTATTTTGAAGAGATTTTTGAAGAATAACCGCCCGGGCCGGTTCAAATCCATTTAGCATTGACAAAGGCGGGCCTGTCCTTATTTGTCGCAGATACCCGTGCCGCCGATACCGCCTCTGCCGGCAATGATCCTGTTTCTCGTCGCGCTGAAATCACACGCAAACTGGGTGCACATATTTAAAAGCAGCACCAGCAGGTCGGTTCTGCTGAATAGCCGGGGGGTCTTTCTGCGGTCCTGGCCGTCGCGCCGTTCTTTCCCCACCCGTCTCTCCGGAATGTGGATCGTGTATGAAAATTTGCGGCGATCCTTTTCGATCCGTCTGCCGCCATTATCTACCATCATAAGTTCAATCCCTTTGCAAGCAGAGTATTGCCAAACTGGCGACCCAACCTTGGGCCGTGCTTACCCGCATTATTAGCATATAATGTGCCATATCGTACGACGAGATCCATATGTTGTGGAAAAAAATGGTACTGCTAAATATTAGTTGTCAGATCAGGAAGATACCAGAAACTGGTTTTCACAATTTTTAATTGGGATAAATTTGATGGTTGCACGGATGTAAAATTGAGAAACGGATGTAATAACAATTATGGCATAAAGTAAACAGTGGACAAAAGTGAAGTTCACCACAGAGGGGCGTTGCGCCGGGGTGGGCTGACATCTGAAACCTGATTTAATCGTCCATCCGGTGTTAGATGCACCGTTTGGCAGTTAAGAACTACAGCTTTCCCTTTTTGAGTATTGCGACTAACAGCCAGATTCCCATGATGGCGGCCGCTGAGAAAAGCAGGATGCCGATAAGCGAGATCCCGTAAATAAGGGGCGGGGTCTCGGATATGACAATCAGGGCGGATCCGATAATCAGGGCTGCTATGAGGATGGAAAAAGATATGCGGTTTGAGATCCGGTCATGGGTCGCCAGCATGGTTTCAAGGCCCCGGTGCTCTATTTGGAGCCGCAGCCTTTGCTGACGGACTAAATTCGCAAGATCAAGCAAATCCTTGGGAAATTGCTGAAAGAAGTGCAGCAGCCTGGCGCCCAGATCATACACATCATCGGCGATTCGCTGGGGTTTATACCGCGCCAGCTTCACTTCGGCGATAAAGGGGGTGGCCTGGGCAATCAGGTCAAAATCCGGATCCAGCATGTGGCCGACTCCCTCGACCGTGCTCAGGGCTTTCATCATCAAAAAGATATCCGGCGGGATGCGCAGCCTTAATTCGGTGGCCAGTTCCAGCAATTGTTGCAGCAGCTTGCCAAGCTCGATATCCTTCAGCGGCTTGTAGAGATGCCGGCCCATGAAGTCCGCCACTGCCCTTTCAAACAGGCGCCTATCGGGCTCATTCTCCCAGTAGGTCAATTTGAGCAGTACCTGGGCGGCTCGAACTTCATTCTGGTGCACAATGCTGTCGAGCAGATCGACAAAATCCTCCCGGGTCTGGCGATCGACGATGCCTGTCATGCCGAAGTCCAGCAGGCAGATCACGTTGTCGGGCAGCACAAAAATATTGCCCGGGTGCGGATCGGCATGGAAGAAACCGTGGACAAAGATTTGTTTGAGCACCACATCGGCCCCCCGGGTCGTCAGGATCGTTCGATCCAGTCCGGCCGCATCGAGGCGATCGATATCCGAAATTTTAATGCCTTCAATAAATTCGGCGGTCAGCACCCGGGTGGTGGTGGTCTCTCGGAAAACTTTGGGAATATAAACATGGGGATCGTCCAAAAAATGGCGGGCAACCCTTTCCATGTTGGTGGCTTCGTTTTGATAATCAATTTCTTTTTCCAGGGTTTTGGCAAATTCTTCTACAATTTTCACCGGACGATGGAAGGAAAGCTCTTCGATATGGCGTTCGGCCAGGGTTGCCAGGTGCAGCATGATCTCCAGGTCAACTTCGATGATTTTTTGAATGCCCGGTCGCTGAAATTTAACGGCCACCGCTTCCCCGTCTTTTAAGATCGCACGATGAACCTGGCCGATGGAAGCCGATGCAAACGGCTCTTCCTCGAGGCTGTCAAAAAGCTCTTCCGGCGGCAGACCGAACTCAGTGTCGATAACCTTGCGAACCTGGTCGAAGGCAAAGGCCGGGATCTTATCCTGTAGCTTGGACAGCTCCTCGATATATTCCATCGAAATAAGATCCGGACGGGTGGAAAGTATCTGCCCGAGCTTGACGTAGGTGGGCCCGAGCTCCTCAAAGGCCATTCTGAGCCGCTGGGGCCGGCTCAGGGGCTCAACCCGGTTGGCCCACTTGCGGGAAATCATCTGAAGACCGACTTCGATATACTGGTCGATCTTCAGACTCTCCAGCAGATCCCCAAAACCATATTTAAACAATACGGCCAGAATCTGCCGGTAGCGGTTGAGGTGCCGATAGGTCCGGCCGATGACACCTATTTTTCGGATGCTCAGCATGTCGGGTATGTTCGTTCCTAATTAACGCTGCACGGAAAGTTATTTTACCTTTTTCAGGAAGCGACAGGCTAAAAGGTTTCGGGTGTCAGGTGTCGGGTCTCGGATGACAGCGGTCAGATGCCAGATGACAGATTGAAGGAGCTGAAACGATTCAGATGTGCTGCTGAATGACGATTTCTGTCTTCTGGGCTCTGTCTTCTGACATCCGTTAACTGACACCTGAAACCAATCGATCGGGTGGCAGATACCTGAGCGGCAAAATTGGAATATTGAATTGGAACCGAGGCGCTAGGCCTTCTCCTTTTCACTGCTGATCATTTTTTTCAAATCGCGGACTTCTTTTTTCAACGCCTTTAATTCATCACTGGTTACGACATTGGCCTTTTTTAAAAATGTGTTCACGGCCTTTTCAACCCGGGCTTCCAGCTTCTGTTGGGTATCTTCATAGCGCTTTTGCAAATCCTTAACGAACTTGTTGCCCTCTTTTTCGCTCATCTTGCCCTTATCAACCAGCTCCTTGGCCATATCTTCAACCTCATCCCAGGTTTTCAGCGCCAGGCCGACGCCGGTGAGCAGGGTTTTTTTAATCAGATCAGGCATTTCACCCCCCTTTCGATCCCCGGAAAGGATCCATCATCAATTAAAAGCTGTTGGCGGCATATACGCCAGATGCACACAAATTCAATTATGCGCATTTTATATAAAAAAAGCAAACTTTATCAACTAATTAGTACACGCCGCGAAAATATAAAGGGATAATCAGGTTTACCGGTTGGCCCGTTACCGGTTAGCCCGTTAAAGATGGCCTCACTCCGATTTAAACCGGCCAACGGGCTTAACTGGTAACCTGTTCAACATGAGCATTTAAAATCGAATCGTCCGCACCTTTGAATACTGCGCGCGATGCGTCATCCAGCTATGCCGGGAGGCCCACCTTTTAACATAAAATCAGCGGGGCATCCAGCGAAGCCGGGCAACGCCGCCATTGGACGTAAGATGCAATTATGAGATAGTTTTTATTTGAGCTTGCCGATAACTGCGCTCGCAATCGTATTTTTCTGGATCTCCTTGGTGCCCTCGTACAATTCGGTGATTTTGGCATCCCGGTAAAAGCGCTCGACTTCATATTCCGTCATATAACCGTAACCGCCCAGAAGCTGGATGGCTTCGTCGGCCACTTCAACGGCGGTGCGCGCCGCATACATTTTGGCCATGGAGGTCAGTTTCGGATCGATGGGACCCTGATCATAATTCCAGGCGGCCTTGTAGGTGATCAGCCTGGCAAGCTCGATTTTGGTGGCCATATCAGCCAGTTTATGCTGGGTAACCTGGAACTGGGCAATTTTGCGCCCAAACTGCTCCCGTTCTTTGACATAGGCCAGCGCCCGGTTATAAGCGCCCTGGGCTATACCAAGCGCCTGGGCGGCAACCAGAATCCGGCTTTCATCGAAAAATTCCAAGACATGGTAGAAGCCCTTGCCTTCCTCCCCGATCGTATTGGTGACCGGCACCCGTACATCCTTATAGTTCACCTCGGCGGTGGCCATGGTATGAATGCCCATCTTGTCTCCGACATCGGCGGTGCTCAGGCCTTCGCGCTCTGCCTCGACCAGTATCAAACTGATCCCGCGATAGGAGGGTTGGGCATTTTCATCTGTCTGGCACATGGTGCAATAAAATCCGGCCATGCCCCCGTTGGTAATAAAGGTCTTGGTGCCGTTGATGACCCATTCATCCCCCTCGCGCACGGCGGTCGTGTCCAGCGAGGTGATATCCGATCCATGCCCCGGTTCGGTAAACGCTCCGGACGACAGCATTTTACCCTCGGCCACCGGCGGCAGATATTTTTGCTTTAATTCCTCACTGCCAAAGCGCAGGACGCATTCCGTGGCGAAGCTGGCAAGTACGACGGCGCTTCCGATCGAGGAATCCTGGGCGCAAAACTCATCGGCGATGATGATGTTCTCCAGGACACCAAGCCCCTGACCGGAATATTCTTCCGGATAGTGAACGCCGAGGAAACCTAAATCACCTGCTTTTTGCCAGATCTTGGTCGGAAATTCATGCTTGCGATCAAGTTCAAGCGCAAGTTCCTTGTCAAATTCACCCTTGGCAAATTCCCGGGCCGCTTTCTGAATCTCTTTTTGCGATTTGGTGAGCTCAAAATCCATGCGAATGCCTCCAAATAGAAGTTAAGAATAATAAGATTGCGTCTCGAAATCCCTATAATTATTTTAATAATACGGTATGATCTGATATCCGGGTTACGCCCCATTGTGCCGGCGTTCCCTCCGGGGCGCAGGCCCTACCCTCTCACCGAGCTGTATGCTCTGCGAGCAGGAAGCCCGCCTGTAAGCCATACGGGCTGGGAGCGGGGCCGGAGGCCGGTTGGGGCAAAGTCCCCAACTTGCTGTTGGGATTAACACATGCCACCGGCCTTTGCAAGGGGTTAACACCACAAAGTTCGACCGCCTGCGGCAAAAGATACTTGACTGTTGAATAAAACTAACCTAATTATTTGAGGTTAATCCGGACTGGACAGACCGGTTCCGGATTAATATTTTGTGGGTTCAGCGGTACAAGGGTTCAGGGTTCAAGGTTTCGGTTCCGAAGCGAATATCGAATAACGAATACCCGCCTGCCATGCATATTGTATTGGATTATGATAATCAAGCGGCCATGAATTATATATAAAAAGGACCGCAAATACCCACCTAATGGCATTGCGGGCAGGTTGAATGTAGAATGTCGAAGGAATGTATTCTGTCTATTTTGGATAAAAGATGGAGCGCAGCGACTCCATCCTTCTACATTTTGCGGTTCGATATCCGATATGCTGCGGTTCGCTGTTAAACACTTAAACATGGATCATAGAAGCCCAGAACTTTTAACCCCAAACCCGGAACCTTTTCTAAAGAAAGGAATTTTTTAAATGCAGTACACCATCGCTCTGGCCGGCAAAGGCGGCACAGGTAAAACCACCATGGCCGGTCTGTTGATCAAATATCTGGTTAAAAACGAGAAGACCCCCGTTCTGGCAGTTGACGCTGATAGTAACGCTAATTTAAACGAGGTCCTCGGCCTGGAGGTTAAAGAGACCCTTGGCAACGCCCGGGAAGAAATGAAAAAAGGCGTTGTGCCCGGCGGGATGACCAAAGACATTTTTATGGAAATGAAAATGGAAGAGGCCGTGGTCGAGGCGCCGGGATATGACTTGATCGTAATGGGTCAGCCCGAGGGGGCCGGGTGCTATTGTGCCGCCAACACACTGCTGGCGGGCTTTATGGAACGTCTGTCCGGAAATTATCCCTTCATCGTGATGGACAATGAGGCCGGCATGGAGCACATCAGCCGCTTGACGACCAAAAATGTGGATGTGCTGTTAATCGTCACCGACCCTTCCCGCCGGGGACTCCAGGCTGCCATAAGAATTGACGATCTGGCCCGCAAATTGAACATCGGTGTCGGCAAAAGCTATGTGGTGATCAATCAGGCAAAGGAAGCGCCGTCGGAAATGGCGCTGAGAATGATCGCAGATGGCGGGGTGGAGCTGATCGGCACGGTGCCGGAAGATCGCACGATCTATGATTTCGATTTCAACGGACGTCCAACCATCCAGATGCCGGATGACAGTGCCTCCGTCCAGGCCGCCTTTGAAATTTTTGACAAGATTGTAGCGTAACGATGAAAATGCCTAAAATCATTGTCTCGCTGCGCTCAGCCTTCTGTACCACAAATGATTTAGATAAAAATGATAGTAGGATCATATGAATAAAACCGGCTTTCTTTATGATCAGAGGTACCAACTGCACTTGACCGGCGACTATCACCCCGAGGTTCCGGAAAGACTTTCCCACGTTTACCGGGGAATCCAGGAAGCCGGGTTGCTGGCCCGGCTCATTCCCCTTGAAGCCAGCCGCGCGGACATGAAATGGATCGAGTTGGTTCATGATGTTCGCTATATTCAACGCTTTGAGGCCGCCTGCCTTTCAGGCAAGCACATGTTCGACAGCCCGGATAACCAGATGTGCTACGACACATACGAAACGGCCATTCTGGCAGTCGGCGGAATTCTGGATGTTGCCCGCCGGCTGATGGAAGGGCAGCTGGACAATGCCTTTTGCGCCGTCAGACCGCCGGGTCACCACGCCGAAGTCGCCAAAGCGATGGGATTTTGCTACTTTAACAACGTGGCAATCGCCGCCCGCTACCTGCAAAATCATTGCGGCATCCAGCGGGTGGGCATTGTCGACTTCGATGTCCATCACGGTAACGGCACCCAGCACATCTTCGAGCAGGATCCGACCGTATTTTATTACTCCATTCATGAACATCCATCTTTTGCCTATCCCGGCACGGGGCGTGAATTTGAATATGGGATAAACTCCGGACATGGTTATACCAAAAACTCTCCGGTGTTACCCGGAAAGGGTGATGAGGAGTACAAACGCCTGATAGAAAAAGACCTGATTCCAGCCTTTGAAAAATTCAAACCCGAAGTTATCCTGGTCTCAGTTGGCTTTGATGCCCATGAAGATGATGATATGTCCGGTATAAAATTGTCGACCGCAGGCTATTCCTGGATCATGCAAAGGATCGTCGAGCTGGGCCGGCAGCATGCCAGGGGCAGGATCATATCGGTGCTGGAAGGAGGCTATTGCCTCCACCGCCTGCCGGAGCTTGCCGCCAATCACGTTGAAATTTTATTAAATGCCGATAATAGTTGATTAGAAAAATAGTCATATAGTGCAACGACAGATAAAAAATTTTATCTAAGGTAAAGGGCTGCATCCTGGGGAAACCGATCAACGAATGGTCAGCCGATCAACTATTTGACCAATCAACTATTCAACTATTTAACTAAACTAGGAGGTAACATGTTTGTAAGCAGATCCATGACCCGCGAGGTCATCACGGTGGATCCGGACAAGACGGTCTTTGACGCCCAGGATTTGATGGCGCAAAACAAAATCCGCCACCTTCCGGTAGTCGATGCCAACCAGAAACTCATCGGTATTGTTACCGACAGAGATATCCGCAGCGCTTTGCCCTACAATTTCATCAAAGACGCCTGCAGCCCGGAGCAAAGGGAAGAAATTTGCGCACTCACCGTTAAAGACATCATGACACGGGACCCCATTTCGATTTCGCCGACTTACACCATTCAGGATGCGCTGTTGATGATCCAGAATTCAAGAGTCGGTGCGCTGCCTGTTGTCGACGATGAGGGCAAACTTAGCGGCATTCTTTCGGTGCGGGACCTTTTGCGAGCCTTTATCAATGTGCTGGGAATCGGCGAACCGGGCACCCTGCTCTGCATTCTGGTAAAAGAAAAGGTCGGCCAGCTAAAAAAAATCGTGGATGCGATCACCGAAGAAAATATCTCTTTCGGCAGTGTGCTCGTCGCCAGGTACTGGGAGGAAGACAAACGCGCTGTTTTTACCTATCTCTTGACCCTGAATGTTGCCCACGTTAAGAAGAAGTTGGAACGCCTGGGATTCACCCTGCTTGACCCCATGGAATGGTATCTTGATCAGTTGCCCAAACATGAGCCGACGCCCGAATCAGCCGTATAATCAGGATACAGCCTATATCGCCCCCTGTCAGGAACTGTTTATTTACTACCTCAAGGGTCGTCTGAAGGCAGACGGCGCCGTGTTTGCCGACAACTACATCGGCAACTGGGAGGAAGAAGAAGACTCTTTTCTGTTTTTCTCTCAACCGGCTTTTGATCAGGTCGAAAATCTCCTGAAACGGCAGCCCCAGTTAAGCTACGTTGACAGTTACCACATGCCCTACGAACAATGGCTGGGAGAAAAATTCACTTCTTTTGAGCACGGAAAATTTCGTGTCATACCCCCCTGGGAGGCTTCGACCGGTACAAAAAATAATCATGGCGGAAAGATATCTATCCTGCTGGATCCCGGCCTGGTCTTTGGTACCGGAACGCATCCGACAACCCGAAATTGTCTCGAGGCTCTGGAATTAGCGGCCGGCTCTCAGAAATTCAGTTCGGTGTTGGATCTTGGAACCGGAACCGGGCTGCTGGCGCTGGCTGCAGCCAAACTGGGAAGTAAAAGCGTTATGGCGGTTGATCTGAATTTCCTGGCAGCTGCAACTGCCCGCCACAACGTAAATCTCAACGGATTGCAAAACCGCATCGTAACCGCCCAGGGAAGGGCAGAAGACATGATTGCCTGTCCGGCGAACCTGGTCATTGCCAACATCCATTATCATGTCATGCGCCAGCTGGTGAATGACAGCGGTTTTCTTGGCAAGAAAAGATTTATTCTCTCCGGTCTATTTCGCAGCGAAGCCAAAGATATTGCCGACAACCTGGCAAGGCAGCCGGTCACCATTATTAAACAGTGGACCTATGAAGGCATTTGGCATACAATTTATGGGAAAGCGCTAGATGCAGAGTCCTAATTTCTATAAACTGTAAGTGCTGGCTAGTATACTTGATAGGCCATTGCTAAATCACAAATTTCAAGCACCAGATAACAAACAAATCTCAAATCCAAATATTCAATGACCGAAACAGTATTGTTAAGAGCTCAAACCGCAGTATCCACAGGTTTGGAGTTTTGAATTTTGGTTATTGTCATTTGTTTGATATTTGTGATTTGTGATTTGTTATTTTAATATTTCTCAAACTGCATATCCGCGACAATTCAGCAGCACGTGGTGACTCAAAGGAAGACGATGATAGTAAAAGTCTGGGGTTCCAGAGGATCGATTCCGGTATCAGGCCAAGAATATTTAAAATACGGTGGTGACACGACCTGTGTGGAAATCCGGACCAAAAGCGGCGATATTATTGTGGTGGATGCGGGAACCGGCGTACGCCGTCTGGGGACCTACTTGGCCGACCAAAAGACGCGTGATCTCAATCTGATTTTTACCCATGCCCACTGGGATCATCTGATGGGCTTTCCCTTTTTTAAGCCGCTGTTTTTCAGCAGATTCAACATACATATGCACCGCTGTCCCTATCAGGGCAACTTTGTGAAAGACATCCTCGCCAAGGTTATGGCCCCCCCTCATTTTCCGGTCCAATATAAGGATGTCAAAGCCCGGATGATTTACCCGGATGCCTGCCCCCTGGATTTTGCTATCGGGTCGGTCACGGTGGTACCCATCGCGCTCAGTCATCCCAACGGTGGCAGCGGCTATAAATTTGTCGAGGACGGCAAATGTTTCGTATTTCTGACAGACAATGAGCTGGGCTATGTGCACCCCGGCGGGCTGGCGTTCAGCGATTATCTTGAATTTTCCGCCAATGCGGATCTTCTGATCCATGATGCCGAATATACCCCCGAAGAATATAAAAAGTTTGTTGATTGGGGGCACTCGGTGTACACCGACGCCCTTGACCTGGCGCTCGACGCCGGTGTCAAGAAATTAGGTCTGTTTCATTTGAATCAGGAGCGCACGGACGAGCAAATGGATGACATCGTCAGGGATTGCCGCCAGCGCATCGCCAAACGCGAATCCAGCCTGGAGTGTGTTGGTGTCGGGAGTGATATGGAATTTAACCTTTGACATAGTTTCGGGTTTCTGGTGTCAGTTGGTTCATCACGCAAGTTTCGGGCTTCAATTTAGTGGTAGAAGGTAAAGGGCATAGGGAAAGGCGCAAGGCTCACGGCGCAGGGCGTAAGGCCAGTGATCATATCCGTTTATACCTTGAGCCTTGAGCCCTGCGCCTTCTTTTACCCTATACCTTTAATTCATACGAGGTGAATATGGATGATCTGATCGCACGGGCGGTTGAGGACCTGGCTTCTGCCGGCAAGGTGGCGGCGCTGACCGGTGCCGGAATTTCCACCGAAAGCGGAATCCCGCCTTTCCGGGGCAAGGGGGGCCTCTGGGAACGTTTTGACCCCATGGAAATCGCCCATATCGATGCATTGATGCGGGATCCGGCCAAGGTGTGGACCATCCTGGTCAAGGAAATGAAGCAAATCGTCGACACGGCCCAGCCCAATGACGCCCACAAGGGACTGGCCAGGCTCGAAAAAATGGGCAAATTGGAAACCGTTATCACGCAAAATATCGACGGACTCCATCAGGCGGCCGGCAACACGGATGTGATCGAATTCCATGGCACGTTTGCCTGGCAGCGATGCATGGACTGCGGCCTGAAATATGAAACCAGCAAAGTCGACATTTCCGAAATTCCACCCCGCTGTTCCTGCGGCGGAATTTTGCGGCCGGATGCTGTTTTTTTCGGGGAAATGATTCCCCAGGAGGCCCTCTGGCGTTCACGGCAAATTGCATCCGATTGTGATGTGATGCTGGTGGTCGGCACCTCCGCGGTGGTCCAGCCCGCCGCCCTGATGCCGGTTATCGCCAAACAAAACGGCGCCAAGGTTATCGAGATCAACGCGGAAAGGACCCCGCTGACGGATGAGATCAGTGACTACCTGATTATGGGTGGCGCCGGAGAAATCATGACCCGCATCGTCGCCGAGCTGGAACAAAAAGTATAATGTTAGTTGTTGTTTGTCCGTGGTCCGTGGTTTTTGAGGCTATATTTTTTATTGTGTCCCTTAAGTTTTGTTTGTAACATCTCTAAGGACTGTGGTTTTAGCCCCGGCGTCATTCCGGCGCATGCCTGAATCCAGGTGTCTTAAAATTGGACTACTGCCTCCAAACACTATATCGTAATTCAAAATAGTGCTTTAAATCTGACCGTCATGCCGGACTTGATCCGGCATCCAGTCTTGTAAAACAGAGAAAAACCACTGGATTCCGGGTCAAGCCCGGAATGACGAAAAAAAGAATATGCGGGCTTTTAACAATAGTGACTGGCATTGCTTGGCAGGGCTGTCACTGATTGTGTAAAGTTTAGCAGTAAAAAAGCATCCAGAAATCGATGCTACGGACAACGGACCACTAGCAACGAACGATTAGACATATGCCCCCGAATGAATCACCCTGGATAAAAATCATTTCTCTGGCGCCGCCTTCACTGCAGGATAACACAGCCGATGCCGAGCGCCTTCTTGCCGCTTTAAAAGAGCGCCTTCAAGCCGATAACATCGATATCGACTACGCCCTGCTGAAACAGTTGCCGGCGCTTTTGCGCCAATGGGAGTTTCGGGTACGCTGTATCGTTGTCAGGGATCGTCACCGCTGGCTGCTGACCGGTATCACCGATGCAGCCGATGACGGCCCCGTCGCCGGACTGGCAGTTGATCTCGGCACCACCCGGGTGGTGTTACGGCTGATCGATCTGATCACCGGCCAAGCCCTGGCGGAATCCGCCCTTGACAACCCCCAGGACGCCGTCGGGCCGGACATCCTGGCCCGTATCCATTACACCGAACAGGCAGGCGGCCTTGAGCGGCTCAAGGAGCTGATCGTCTCCGGGCTGAACCGGGCCATTTCAGAATTGTGCGCCGCGCTGCCGATCGATCCGCAACATATCTACATGATAGCGGTGGCCGGCAACACCACCATGACCCATCTTTTCATGGGGCTTTCGCCGCGCTGGATTATCCGCGAGCCCTATATCCCGGCAGTTAACAAGCCGCCGGTGGTCAAAGCCCGGTCTCTGGGCATCCATGCAAATGTCAACGCCAGAGTGCTTATTTTCCCGAACATCGGCAGCTACTTTGGCGGAGATTTGATCGCCGGTATCTTATACTCGCGACTATACCAGACCGATGAGACCGCCATCCTGGTGGACGTGGGCACCAACGCCGAAGTGGTGCTCGGCAACCGCAACTGGCTCATCGCCTGCGCCGGCGCCGCCGGCCCGGCCCTGGAAGGCGGGGTCACCCGCATGGGCATGACGGCGGGTCCGGGGGTCATCGACAAAATCTCCATCGATGCGGACACGCGCGAATTTAAGATTCACACCATTGAAGAACAACCGCCCCGGGGCATCTGCGGCTCGGGGGTGATCGATCTGGCCGCCCAGCTGTATCTCAGAGGGATGATCGACATCCGCGGCAAATTCGTGCCGGCCGAATGCGGTTCCCGTCTCGCCGCAATTGACGGGCTGGCGCACCTGACGGTGGTTTCCGCCGATCAGTCCGGAACCGGATCGGAGTTGACCATCAGCCAGGCCGATGTGGACAGCCTGATTCGATCCAAGGCCGCCATGTATACGATTCTGGAAACCATCACGACCTCTGTGGGTATGACGCTCATGGATTTAAAACGCTTTTATGTCGCCGGCACCTTCGGATCCTTCATCGATCCGCGTTCGGCCATCACCATCGGCATGCTGCCGGATCTGGCGCTGGAAATATATACCCCCCTGGGCAACAGTTCCCTGGGCGGCGCCACCCAGGCGCTGACCGCCATCGATTGCCTGGCGGAAATCGACCGCATCCGCGACCGCATCACCTACCTGGAGCTCAACGTCAATCAGGAATTCATGAATCGCTTCAGCGCGGCTAAATTTCTGCCCCACACCAATCGTTCCCTGTTTCCATCGGTGAAAAAAGAAAAAGGAAGTCAAAGCAGTTGAGGAGGCCTTTTATGCCAAAACCCATTTACCTGGATTACAACGCCACCACCCCCCACGACCCCGAGGTCATCGCCGCCATGCGCCCGTTTCTTGAAGAAGCGTTCGGCAATCCGTCGAGTTCGCACTTTTATGGCAACGCCCCGCAAAAGGCCGTGGCCGATGCCCGCAGTCAGGTTGCGGAGCTACTCGGTTCCCGGCCGGAAGAAATCGTCTTTACCAGTGGCGGCACAGAATCCAACAACCATGCCCTCAAAGGCGTTGCGGAAGCCTATGCTGATAAAGGCAACCACATTATCACCAGCCGGATAGAGCATCCGGCCATTCTGGAAGTCTGCCAGTATTTAGAAAAAAATGGGGTGGCAGTCACCTATGTGTCCGTTGATGACCGGGGCATGGTCAGCGCTTACGAGGTGGAAAAGGCGGTGACGGCGCGTACCGTTCTGATTTCGATCATGCATGCCAACAACGAGGTGGGCACCATTCAGCCGCTGGCCGACATCGCCAGGATCGCCAAAGCGAAAGATATTTTGCTGCATACCGATGCAGCCCAATCGGTGGGCAAAATCCCCACCCGGGTCGAGGAACTCGGTGTGGACTTGCTTTCGGTGGCGGGCCACAAGATATATGCCCCGAAAGGTGTCGGTGCACTTTTTATCCGCAACGGCATCCGCCTGCCCCGCTTCATGCAGGGTGCGGGGCAGGAATCCGGCCGGCGGCCGGGCACCGAAAATGTGCTGGAAATCGTCGGCCTGGGTAAAGCCTGTGAAATAGCCGCTCGCGATCTGGAGCAAAATATGACGCATATGCAACATATGCGCGACCGCCTGTATGAGGGGATCAGAAAAAAGTGCGTACGTATTCGCGTCAACGGCCATCCGCAACATCGGCTGCCCAACACCCTCAGCATCTCATTTGAAGGACTGGAAGCCAATCGTATCCTCGAGCGGATTGCCTCCCGGGTGGCAGCCTCGGCCGGGGCCGCCTGCCACTCGGACCGCATCGACGTCTCGGGGGTGCTCAAAGCCATGGCGGTTCCCTTGAGCTGGGCCAAGGGGACCCTGCGGCTGACAACGGGGCGGATGACAACAGAAGCGGATATCGATCACGCAATAGGAGTAATTAGTCAGGCTGTGGAATCATTGAATGATTAATTGCAGCGCTTGTAATATGACGCCCTCCAGCCAGCTGAGGGGCGGAGGAGTTTTTTGAGTAAACCGCTCCATGAATAATCGCCTGCAAAACCCGCACAAACTCATAGATAAGGGCTCGTAGCAAAAGAACAGCTAAAGGATGCTATTGAAATAGGTTAGAGACAAATTTAATCCGCCGCGCCATCGGCAATCGGGAGCCAATCCCTGTTCTTTAGCAACGATCCCTAATCCATTCAGACAGTGTGCGGATTATGCAGACGTTCATTCATTCCGCTCGCTGAAAGGTTTTGAAAGCAGAGCTCCCTGACGACTCAACTAGCTAGCCGTGAGATCAAGCCAGCAGAAAGAGCTGGACATACCGGGGATCAAGATCCTGGACGGCAACCCGGCCCAGATCGCTCTCGATGTCGGCGAACAGATCCTCGAAGGTCTCTCCCAGCTGCTCCGTAATTTCAAACTCTTTAAGCCCGGTGTCGGCGGCCAGCCAATTTAGAAAATGCTCTTTCATTTCCTGGGGGACGCTTCTTTGCCCGGCGTCTGCCGAATCCGGCCGCTCGGGCAGCAAGTCATCGAAAAACGGCTTAAAGTCTTTTAGGGCCATAGCCTGCAGGGGTCGGGACGGCAAATTAAGATAGTGCCGGGCCCACAGGGTGAGAATCAGATTCTTGTAGGTCAAAAATCCGTATGATCCCGGATGGGCCAGCTGAAAGGTCATGAGGGACAGAAGTTTGTCCATGGCCTGGATCTGTTGGAAAACAGCTTGGGTCTCCCGGATTTCTGCGCTGCGGTTAAACTCCCGATAAAGCACGCCGGTCTGGTAGTTGTCGTGATAAAGCGGCTTTTTGAGCAACAGCCCCCCGAGCACCCCGAGCCATTGCTCCCCCCAGAAGGTCAGACGCAGCCCGACTCCGGCAAACCAGCTCTGGTCCACCCATTTCTCCGCCTGCCATTTCAATTCGAGAACCCGGCCGAATCCCACCCTGAATATCGGGGTCAGCGGATACTTGACAAACAACTCGGCGGCTTTCCGGGGATCAAGATCGGCGTGATCTTTGACCAGGCCCTCCAGCCCGAGGCTGATGAACCCGCAGGCCTTCTGGACGATTTCGCGCAATGCCTGCCGGTCCCGCACCGTTTTGTGATCGGCCACAATGATCCGGTTGCACAGGTTGGCAAATTCGGCCTGAATTCCGGGCAATGCGGACGATTCCGCCAGGTGCGCCAGGGCACGGGTAAAATGGTTGTCTTCTTTGAGCAGCCGCGCGGGATACTGCGAAATCGGAAGGATACCCTGGCGTGCACCGCCGTCGGCCGGTCGACCGATCCGATGTTGGCCGATATCCTGCGGCTTGATGGGTTGATAAATGCCGACGGCCTCGTCAAAGGGCAGAAAGCCTTTCTCGGCCAGGCGCACGTTACGCCAGTGGTAACATTTTTCTTCCGATTCGGCCGGCAGGACATGGGTTGCTTCCAGCATGACATGTTGATAGGTCCGGTGATCGAAATCGGCCAGGTATCTGATCAGCTTGGTCAAAAACTTCTTGCGCTGATCGTCGCTGATCTGGTCGGCTTCGTCTGTGACCTGCTGGTCGACAAAGCGGATGAAATAGGAATTGTCGAGGGAGAAAAAATCACTGCCGATCTCGGAAGGATCCTGATCGTGCTCAAGCACCCGGACCTCGATATTTTTATGGAGATAAAACTCGATAAATTCCAGCTTCTGGTCCAAAAACCAGCGGATGAAACGATTCGGATCCGCATCCAGCATCAGACCAAGCCAGCGCGAAGCCGACTTCATATCGATTTGGTCTCTGTGCCAGGTTTCCAGATCGACGATGTGATCCCATTGTTTATCGGATGCCAGGGCCAGCAGCGGGAGGGCGTCCTCCGGACCGATGTCATGGATTAAAAAATAGAAATCCTGCTCGGGAAATGAATGTACCAGCGGCAGGGGCTGGGAATCCTTCAGGATACGCTCCATGGCATCCTGGGGCTCCAGCGCCATCAACTGCCGCCGCTTTTCCTGCAGCGCGTGGAAGCGCTCTATGGCCTTTTTATCTGATTCGTGCTCGGGCATGGACATTGATTATTGAATCTTAAAGGTTTAAGGGTTCAAGGTTCAAAGGCGAATATCGGATAATGAATATTGACTGTAGAATGTTGAAGGAATGTATTCTGTCTATTCATTAAAAATTAAGATTGAGCAAAGCGAAACCACCCTTCGATATTCTACGGTTCGATATTCTGCGGTTCTGCGGTTCGCTTTTAAACATTTCCACCCTGAACCTTCGAACGGTTAAATTAGGCCGCTTCGACCCCAACCGTCGCTCCCGAATTCCAGGGGGCAAATTTCAACAGCAGCAGCATGCCGGGAATGGCGATCAGAGCACAAACAATAAAAAAAGGTTCCCAGCCGACATTTTTTGCCAGAAAGCCGGTGGGCGCCGACGCCATCACCCGCGGAATCCCCATCAGGCTGGTCAGCAGGGCATACTGGGTGGCCGTAAATTTTTTATTGGTAATGCTGGCCATAAATGCGGCATAGGCGGCCGTGCCCATGCCACTGCTGAGATTCTCAAAGGCGATCACCGCTGACAGCAGGGGAACGCTGTAGCCGACACTCGCCAACCAGGCAAAACCAGCGGTTGATAGAGACTGCAAAAATCCGAATACCCACAAACTGCGGTTGATGCCCAGCCGAATCATCATGAGCCCGCCGGCCAATCCGCCGGCAATGGTAGCCCAGAAACCGAACAGTTTGACGACGGCCCCGATCTCGGATTTGGAAAAACCGATGTCCAGATAAAAAGGGGTCGTCATGGCGCTCGCCATGGTGTCACCGATTTTATAAAGGAGGATAAATGCCAGGATCCACAGCGCACTGCTGCGACGAAAATACTCCACCAGGGGATCGATCACCGCCTCTTTGATGGTTTTGGGGGTGCCGGCGGGCGTTGCCGGTTCCGGCGTCAGCAGCGTGGTGATCACCCCCGGCAGCATACAGCCGGCCAGGATTAAATAAACCATCGAGAAGCTCATGTAATCTGCCATTATCAGGCCGCCGCCTGACGCCAGCAGCATGCCGATACGGTAACCGTTGACATACAATGAAGAGCCGAGTCCCAGCTCTTCATCGGCAAGGTCTTCGCGTCGATAGGCATCGACCACGATATCCTGGGAGGCACTGAAAAACGTCACCAGAAAAGCGGCAAAAACGAGCAGCCACGGATGTTGGACCGGATCGGATTGGCCCAGCCCGGCGATTGAAACCATCAGCGCCAGTTGGGCAACCAGCATCCAGCCGCGCCGGCGCCCTAAAAAGGGCAGCGAAAACCGATCCAGGAAGGGCGCCCACAGAAACTTCAGGGTATAGGGCAATCCGACCAGCGCCATCATGCCGATGACGGTCAGATCCACGCCCTCGTCCTTCATCCAGGCCTGAAGCACACTGATGGTCAGCAGCAGCGGAAGTCCACAGGCAAATCCCATTGCGAAAGCCACCAGCATGCGGCGGCTGAAAGCGACTTTCAATATGGATTTTTTAGTTTGAGACTGCATTAGGCGTTCGTCAATTGCACGGGCGTGACGATGGGGCCGAATTTGTCTTTCAAAGCCGTTAATTCTTTCCGCTGCTTTTTCAGAATGTCGAACAGCTTTTGCGGAATGTTGGGCTCTTTGCCGTAGGCCTCGACCTGCAGATCGATGCGGCCGATGATATTGTCGATATAAAGCGAAAATTGCTTTTCGTACAATTCTTCGGGATAGGCTTTGTCGATTTTGGATTTAAAAAGATCCCTTAAATCGGCATATTGGGGTAAAAACCCGATGGGGGTATCGATGGCGTCTACCTCGCCGCGGGCGCGCCTTTCCAGCCAGGCCATCCAGGCTTTGACGTCCTTTTTCTCTCCCAGCAGCTTCTTGGAGTCTCCTCCCCGGGCTTCGTGTGTCAGGAAATAATTCAGGCCGGCGAGAATCGGCTGTTTATCAGCAGCGATTTTAGCACTGCCGAAAAATTCGAACTGGGCCGCCATGTACTCACCCAGCGCGCCGGGGATAAACGGCGCATTCGCCCAGGGCTGACGGCGGACACCGGTGGCGCCGACCTCGGTGGCGGTGGCGGCCGACACGATGCAGGCCCCGATCACAACGCCTTCATCGGGGGTTTTGGATACCCACACCGGGGGCATGGTATCGCTGTCGCGGCCGCTGTAGGTGACGATACGGGTTTCAACCCCGTCGCCGTTTTCATTCTCGTCGGAATAATTGCCCAGGGCGCTGTTGGTCAGGGTACAGCGCGCATTGGGGTGGGACAGGGGAACTTCTTTGCCGTTTGCGTCGACCATGCCCCGTTCCCACGGGCCCTGGAAGTTGACGCCTTTTTGCGGCGGCGGCTCTTCACCATTGCCCACCCACTGGGGCACACCGTTTTCGTCGATCAGCACATTGGACCAGATGACCTCGGTGCCCGGCTCCCGCAGGCATTTCATCAGTTGCGGATCACCTTCCCAGTTGACATCCTCGACAATTCCGAAAATACCTTTTTCCGGATTAATGGATCGAATCGACCCGTCTGCGGCAATCCACAACTGCGCAAGGTCATCGCCCACGAAATGATCGCCCGCCATGGCCGTGGTGGTTTTGCCGCACCCGCTGGGCGCAGCCCCGATCATCCAGGTGATCCGGCCGCCGGGCCCTTCAATGCCGGTGATAAACATGTGCTCGGCCGCCTGGTCACCCCATTTTTCGTAAACCGCGCGATCGACGGCGAAGCGGTGGTTGCCTTTTTTCATCAGCAGGGTGTTGCCGGCATAGGTGCAGTTGAAGCTGTAAGTGGTCAGATGACTGCGATCCATAAATACCCGGGCATTGGGCAGATCTTCGGGCCGATTGAGGCCTTCGCTGTGGATGTTGGTAAAAAAATGCCCCAGCTTTTCTACTTCCCCATCAAAGTCCGAGTAGACATTGCGGTACAGAATATCGGCGCTGTGCATAACATAGGTAGAGCTTGATATTTCCACCGCCGGATTGGATGCCGGCGCCCCCACCGGACCGCGCAGATAAAACCCGATCATCATCAACTTACCCTGCATGATACCGGTCATTTTGTCCCTGATATCTTCAAAGGCTTCGGCCCGATCCATCTTCTTGGCCAGGGAGTTCACCTCTTCACCTTCGTTGCTGATGTAAAAGGTCCGATCGATGATCCGCCCCTGCTCTTGCTTCAGGTCAAAATGGATGGTGTGGTTTTCCATCGGCAGGTCTTTTTCCTCACCTTTTTCGAGGGACAGGGCCTTGATAAAATCTCGATCTTCGGCGGAGCCCGTGTTGACAAACACGTTGCCCGGATCGCACAGG
>JAFDCJ010000090.1 GCA_019312835.1 Deltaproteobacteria bacterium | reverse complement strand
GTCGGCGACCTGGCAGCGCTCACCAAAGCAAATTACCTTTGCAACGAGCTGGGTCTGGACACCATCAGCATGGGCTCTGCCATCGCCTGTGCGATGGAGTTACATGAAAACGGGCATCTTACCGAATCCGACATCGGCTTTCCCCTGGAGTGGGGAGATGGCGAAGCCCTTGTGAAATTAACCCGGCAAACCGGTATGCGTGACGGTTTCGGTGATATTCTGGCCGAGGGCAGCCTTCGGATGGCAACCCGCTATGGACATCCGGAGTTTGCCATGGTCTCCAAGGGCCTGGATCTGCCCGGGTATGATCCTCGCGGCACCCAGGGATTGGGTTTGAATTATGCCACCTCTCCCATCGGGGCTTCGCACATGAGAGGCGATTTGCCCTATTGTGAGCTTCTGGGGGTTCCGATCAAGATCGATGGTCTGACCTGGGCGGATAAGCCGCCGATTGTGGTCAAATGGCAGAATGTATTTTCACTGATCGATGCCGCTGGCCTGTGTGTGTTTTTCAGTATCCGGTATCTGTGTGAACCGACACTCGAAATTCGTCCCGAAGGCATCATGGACCTTCTCAATGCGGCCACCGGTGCGGGCTACGCGCTGGACGAGCTGGAGAAAATCGGTGATCGAATTTTAAATGCCGAACGCCTGTTCCTGCAACGCGCCGGTTTCGACCGCAGCCAGGACAGCTTGCCGGCGCGTTTTACGGAAACCCCCATGCCCGATGGACCTGCCAAGGGTGTGGTGTGCCATCTGGATGAAATGCTCGAGCAGTACTACCGGATTCGCGGCTGGTCCCGGGACGGTCTGCCGACCGAGGAGAAGCTCAATGATCTGGGTCTTGATGGGATGTGAGGTGTAAGAGAATGAAAGTTCGAGTGGACTTATATGTCAATTTAAAAAAATACGCGTCCTCTGGTGACAGCTCATTTGAGATTCAGATTGAGTCCGGTGCAACCATTAAAACTGTTTTGGAAGTCCTCAAAATCCCCAAAGAAGAGAAGCTGGTCGTACTGATCAACGGGCGCAACGCAGATGAATCCGGTCGATTGAAGGAAAAGGATACCATAACGCTTTATTCTCCGATATCAGGCGGCTGATCAAGGGAACACAAGCTCATGTCCAGAGGTGAAAGAATATTTTCACGGGGTGTCGAAAGAGGAAAGCCCTTTGAAATTGAGGTCGACGGCAAAAAAATCGTTGCCTACGAGGGCGAGACCATCGGGGCTGCACTGCTGGCTGCCGGACGCCGAACGCTTCGCTTTACAAATAAGCTCGAACAGCCCAGGGGACTATATTGCGGTATCGGATTGTGCCAGGAGTGCCGCATGACGGTAGACGGCATCCCCAATACCCAGGCCTGCCAGACCCTTGCCACCCCCGGCTGCCGGATTGAAACCCAGAAAAGTTTCAAAAATCGGGAAGCGTGAAAAATGCGGGAATGCGATTTTGCCATTATCGGCGGCGGACCCGGCGGGATCTCGGCAGCAATTAAAGCCGCCCGGGCCGGCGTCGAAGTAACGCTTCTGGATGAAAACGAGCAGCCGGGGGGCCAGGTCTTCCGACAGCTTGAACAGGGTTTCAAGGTGGCAGATCCAGATGCTCTGGGCCCGGATTTTCAGGAAGGTCAGGCGTTACTGCATGAATTCAATTCGATGCAGGATAAAATCCGGTATTCGAACAACACTCTGGTGTGGGGCATATTCAATGACCGCTCGCTTGCCCTGGCGCGCAACGGGACCTCATCCAGACTGCGCTTCAAACACCTTTTGGTGGCTACCGGCGCCTATGATCGGCCGGTTCCCTTTCCCGGATGGACACTTCCCGGTGTATTCACCGCCGGCGGGGCGCAGAAGCTCGTCAAATCAGAACACGTGCTTCCCGGGCAAAACATCCTTCTGGCGGGAACGGGCCCGCTGCAGCTTGTTCTGGCAGACCAGATTCTCAAAGCCGGTGGTAAGATCGAGGCCGTTTTGGAAGCCGGCAGTTTTGCCGGCAATTGGCTTCAGGCGCTCAAAGGGATATGGGGCAATTGGGATTTCCTCACGGAAGGCAGGGGATATTTGCGCAGCATCAAATCAAAAGGAGTTCCGTTTCTGCAAAACCATATCATTCTCGAGGCCCGCGGGGACGGGCAGGTTGAAGAGGCGCTGATTGCAAAAGCCGATAAAAAATGGAGGCCCATTCCCCGTACAGCCCGCAGCGTTGAGGTGGATGCCATCTGCCTGGGATACGGCCTGGTACCTTCGACCGAGCTGACAATGCTGGCGGAATGTGAACATCATTATGACTTAAAGCAGGGCGGTTTCGTTCCCCAGCGCGGGGACAACATGGAGACGAGCGTGTCGGGAATCTATGCCGTAGGCGACGGCGCCGGCGTGGCCGGGAAAAAAGTTGCCATTCTGGAGGGCTTCATTGCCGGCTTATCAGCGGCACATTCCCTCGGATGCCTTTCAAATGAAGCCGCCCGAGAGCGTATTAAACCCTATCAAAAAAGGCTAAACAAAATTAACCGATTCAGAAAAATTCTGGATGACATCAGTGTACCGCGTAAAGGCCTTTACGAGCTGGCAACGGATGACACGATCGTATGCCGCTGTGAAGAGATAACCCTTAAGCAATTAAAATCAGCTGTGGCTGACGAAACGATTCAAATCAAAGATTTTAAACGCATGACGCGCATGGGCATGGGACCCTGTGCGGGGCGCATGTGCGGCCCCGCTGTTATTGAAATGTTAAGGCATCGGCTGAAGGTACGGGTTGAAGATCTCGGATATCTGAATCCAAGGCCATCGATCAAACCGGTTGCCCTCGGTGTGCTGGCTGCACACGACACAACATCAACGGGGTCAGAGAACAGGTGACAGAGAACAGAAAACAGAGGACAGATAGGCCGCTACATCTCGAATTTTTCCATCTGTCTTCTGGCATCTGAAAAACTGGTACCTGGAATCTAGGATATGGGTAAGTTTGATGATCCATGCGACGCAATATACAGAGAAGATACATGTTCCCTCAAGAAGCTGAAATCGTTGTTATCGGTGGCGGCGTCGTGGGCTCAGCGGTTGCCTATTTTTTGGCCCGGGCCGGCAAAAATGTTGTCCTGGTCGAGAAAGGGGGTAGAGGAGGGGAAGCCTCAGCAGCCAATGCCGCTTTTGTCTGGTCAATCACCCGCAAGGCCGGTATCGATATCAGACTGGCGATGCACAGCTTTGATATCCACCAACAGCTCCAGGTAGAATTGGAAATGGATTTTGAGTATGTCCGGGGCGGCGGATTGATGATTATCGAAGATAAAACCCAGCTTCCGTTTGTAGAAACCCATCTTCAGAAAAGAGCAAAAGACGGGTATCCGCTGGAAATGATCGATGCAGACCGGGTGCTCGAGCTCGAGCCCCGCCTTGCAAGGGAAAGGGTATACGGCGCGGTCTACAGCCCCATCGATGGATTTACCAATCCTATTTTTCTGGTTCTTGCTTTAAATCTTGAGGCCCAAAAGCTTGGCGCACAGCTCCTTCACTATACGGAAGTCCTGGACATTGGCGTCACAGATGGGAAAGTTAAAAGCGTCATTACCGACAAAGGCACAATCAAAACGCAAACGGTGGTCAACGCCGCCGGGAGCTGGGGGGGCTTTATCGGCGACATGGTCGGAATTCAAGTGCCTGTATCTCCCTTTCAGCTGGCCATGCTGGTTACCGAGCAGTTGCCGCCGACGCTTTCACATGCCATAATGGGCGCTTCCTACATGGTTGAGGAAGATACCGGCAAAGATGAAGGATTGGGGGGCGGCCTGATTATGAGCCAGCAGGCTGCCGGCAATCTTCTGATCGGTGCCAGCTGGCGCAAAACGGGGTACGATCGAAGAACGATTCAGGAAGAGATCGAGCTCATGGCCCGGGTAAATGTCAGGGCGATGCCGATGCTCAAAACCGTCCGCATCATCCGCTCGTATGCCAATTTTTTCCCCAATACCCCGGATGACCTGCCGATTCTGGGCAGGGTCGACGGTGTCGAAGGATTTATTATGGCTTGCGGTCATTGCGGGCATGGGGTCGGCATGGGCCCCGGCTCGGGCAAACTGATTCAGGAGCTGATATGTGACGGCAAAACCACCATCCCGCTCGATGAAGTGAACCTTTCGCGATTCAGGTAGGGCCATTCGGCCGAACTCGCAACCGGCATGCATTTGGTGGTCATTTCTGCTTTTTTTTAATTACCGGCCTGTTCCATTAGAATAATGAGAGGATAATTTTTTTATGGAAAAATTGATTATCACGGTCGCACCAACGGGATCCATTCCTAAAAAAAAGGATACGCCCCATGTCCCCGTAACGATCGAAGAGATCGTAAGCTGCGCGCTGCGCTGCGAGGATGAGGGGGCTTCCATAGTTCATATCCACACAAGGGATGAGCATGAAAATCCTTCGGATGATCCCCGGGTTTTCAATGAGATTGTCGAACGGGTGCGTGAGCGCTCAAATTTGATTGTCCAGGTTTCAACCGGCGGCAGAGCCGGGACCGATCTGAAAAGCCGCATCCAGCGCCTTCAAATGCGCCCCGAGATGGCAAGCCTGACGACGGGCTCGGTGAATTTTCCCAACTCGGCCTACGTAAATCCGCCGGACTTGATTGAAGCACTGGCCGGAGAAATGCGTCGCCTCGAAATAAAACCGGAAATGGAGGTGTTTGACCTGAGCATGGTGAACAATGCAGCCGCGCTGGCGGATCGTGATCTGGCAAAACGACCGCTGCATTTCAACTTTGTGATGGGGCTGAAAGGGGCCATGCCCGCAAAGATAGCTCATCTGGTCCATCTGGTGACCGGCCTGCCCGCCGAAAGCACATGGACGGTTTCGGGCATCGGGGCGGCACAGCTGAAAATGGCTATTCACGCCGTACTGATGGGGGGAAATGTGCGAGTCGGTCTGGAGGATAACATCTACTACAGGAAAGGGGAATTGGCGACCAACGAAAAGCTGGTCGCAAGGATCTCCCGTTTGAGCAAAGAGCTGGGAAGGGAAGTTGCCGAACCGGATGAGGCCCGCAGAATCCTGCATTTGAGCCCACGGTAAAAATAAAGCGCGATACCGCTCCGCGTTTGTTGCGGGCGATTTGCCCGTTTATTAAGCGCATGCAGTTGATGCTCCGGATCGCCGGAAAACCTGGAAATCTATTCCTCCCGGGGAGGGCGCTTGCGTTTTCCGGTTAGATGCTCGATTTCTATACACCACACCGTACAGGCCGCCACGACTTTTTCCGGATACTCCCAGGCATCGTTTTTGGGATAATACTGCAGCATGACGGCCTCCAGGGCAGCCAGCTTTTCGACCGGATCGTCGACCATGCGGACCCGGCCAAAACCCACCACACTGGTATAGGCCACCGAGCAGTCCTGCGGCCTGTCGGCCGGCAGCATCTGGACATTCGTGGTAACGTTGAAAGAGACCTTCGGGTTTTGTGCCAGCACTTCGAG
>JAFDCJ010000089.1 GCA_019312835.1 Deltaproteobacteria bacterium | reverse complement strand
TGGTGGGAAAAAGCGACCCTCAAAGGAGCGGTTCATCTTCGGGGGGGAAAAACCTTCTTCGCCCGGTATGGAGATTATCTGGGCCGAATTTCAGTGTTTGGCGGAATCCTGCTGGCTTTGTACGGGCTGATCCGTAAAGTGAGAACGCCTCGCAAACCCTAAAAAATGCGTTATTATTTGTTATGAGTCCTAAATCATTTACGGCACCCTGGCGCCAGGTATAACGGTCCGGGTTGGATTTTGTAGTTGAACCCTGACGATATGGACCCCATATTGAGCCTGGACGGTCTGGAGGATACGTTTTTTAGACATATGCAAAGATCTCGCGAGATAATGACAGCTGCAGCCCGAAAAACCGGAATAGTTCTGGACCGGCGCTACGCCGATCACTGCCCGGACCCCGGTCATCCCGAATGTCCCGAGCGGATGGACGTGCTCAGCAACATGATCCAGGAGCCCGGCATGGGCGAGCACTTCAGGGTCATTACGCCACGCAAGGCTGTAAAAGAAGAGCTGATTGCGGTTCATTCAAGGGACTACATCCAATGCCTCGAAGATACGGAAGGCAAGGCCTGCACATTTCTGGACGCCGATACCCGCACATCTCCTTTTTCCCATGACACTGCCCTGCTGGCGGCTGGCGGCCTTTGCCGGGCCATCGATCTGGTCATCGCCGGGGATCTGGACAACGCCTTTGCCTTGGTGCGGCCACCCGGGCACCACGCCGAGCGGTCCAAAGCCATGGGATTTTGCCTGTACAACAATGTGGCCATCGGCGTTCGCCACGCCCAGAACCATCACGGCCTCGAGCGCATCCTCGTTCTTGATTGGGATCTTCACCACGGCAACGGCACCCAACATTGCTTCGAGGATGATCCGTCGGTGGTGTATTTTTCGATTCACCAGGCTTCTTCATTTCCGGGCAGCGGCAAACGCCGGGAGATCGGCAAGGGTGCCGGAAGGGGGATGACGGTAAACATCCCTTTGCTTCCCGGCAATGGCGACAAGGAATACCTTGCCCTGTTCGAAAAAATCTTAAAACCCGTCGCCATCGAGTTCCAGCCGGAACTGATTCTGGTCAGCGCCGGTTTTGACATCCACATCGACGATCCCCTGGGGAGGATGCGGGTGACGCCCCGGGGGTTCGCCGCAATGACCCGCTCGGTCCTCAACACCGCCGATGTTGTCTGTGGCGGCAGGGTGTTGATGACCCTTGAAGGTGGCTACGATCTTAAGGGGCTTCAGGATTCGGTCAGAGCGGTTTTACGGGAATTAGCCGGCTTGCAGACCACCAACATCGAAGATATCATGGCCGGAGCTGACCTTGAAAAACTGAGGGTTTTGCTCTGGCAAATCAGGCGCGTCCATGGCCGGCACTGGAAGCGATTGGCGCAATCACTAGCGGCGGAAACAAATCATGCCCCCTCCATTGCAGCGCGGCTGAAGGAGGCCGCCGCCCGTATCGGGGCTTATTTAAAGAGTTGACGGACAAACAATAAAACAGGGTCATACGGTGGCACCATTCAGAGAATCCATCAAGCGTATCGCCAGGAGTATGCGGACCTGCGAGGAGTGGCTGGAGTTGATCCGGGACCTCGAGGAACCTATCATCACCGCCAGGGCACCCGTCGGCCTTGAGCTGCGGTGGGCCCACAAAGGGGATCTGTTTGCCATCAATGCGCTGGAGGGCTTTGTGAAAGAAACCGATTTCATGGAGGCATCCCTGCGCAAAGGAGATCGCTGCCTCGTACTGGAAGATGACGGGGGAATTTGTGCCTTTGCCTGGGTAACCTTCAGAGATTTCAGATTGGCGCTCTGGTATACGCTGAAGCTTGCCCCGGGTTGGTCCTACCTCGTGTATATCTTTGTGCACCCGGCGTATGCCAGGCAGGGCATTGGATCCTATTTGCTGGGGGCCTTAATGGAATCCTTGCGAGAGGGAGATTACAAGGGAGTCATATCCGGCATGTACAACAACTGGGAAGCCTCGATCGGCCTTCACAAAAAAATGGGCTTTCGCATCCACCGCCGCCTATCCCAGTGCAAGATCTTGAGCATCTTACCCACACCGCCGACCGAGGAAGCCGGCAGCGGAAACATCGCGGATCAATCCCGATAACTTCAATTCAAAATTTGAGCAATCTTATCTGATAACATGTCGAGGCTGTAAGGCTTCTGGAGAAAGCCGTTAAACCCTTTTGCAATGGCATCTTCTTCGTGCGGGACACTTACGCCACCGCTTGAAAGCAGCACCTTGGCGCGCTGGTCTATGGTCCGCAACCTGTCAACGACCTCCTGCCCGTTCATCCCGGGCATATTAAAATCGGAAATGATCAGATCGATCTGATCCCTGTTGGCCTCGTAAATTTTAATGGCTTCCGGGCCACTGTAGGCTTTCAGAACCCGGTGGCCTAATTCCTTGAGCATCAGTTCACAGACGTCTATAACCATCGGCTCATCATCGATCAGCAAAAAAGTTTTCCTGCCTGCCGTTGATGCGCCGGATTCTGTTTCAAATTCGCTGATGATCGGCCCTGAAATGTTGTTGTTAAATTTTGACAGTTGCATTTGATGAGTCCTTTCGGATCTAATCAATCCATATACGTTGGTATAAATTAAGATGCTGAATTCTAACACTTTAAAATCATTCAAAAACCATGCCACAAATGCGGTAATTTTCAAAAACTTCAATGATATCGGTAAGTTAAATTATAGATAATTATATTTAATTATGACTCCTTGTGATACAATTTTCTAATAATGTCAAATAATTGACAACCTTACGACCTGTTTGGATGAATACGGAGATAGTTGGTCTGTGACTGTTTGGATCCCTCCGGAGGACCTAGCGGTTGTCATCCGCCCCGGGCGGATTTGAAAACAACCAATCAAGACGGTGTTGGGAAAAATCATTGACATCTCCGGATCCCCATATATGTTTAGATTACAGCTTACATCCGTATCAACTCCCGGGGGTGATTTATGCGAAGGAGAGCCCAGATAAATTGGGGAAGATGGCTACGGGGATACAAACAGGAAAAACGGATTGTCAGAGAATTGCAAAAGGTGTCACGGTCGTCCAAACTGCTGGCCGCGGCTGCGATTATCATAACGATCCTGATCGCCTCCTCTGCCATATTGATAAATTATTTTACCAGCGTAAGCTCATCTAAAAAAATTGAATCGTCCACCATGGTTTTGCTGGATGAGAACAGGCAATCCATCCGGCAAACACTAAACGCACTGAATCCGAATGATTTTAAAATCAGACTGTTTGAGGACGGCGAGTGGTACACCCCGGCTTCAATCGATGACTTTGTCCGGCTTAACATTGTACCCGTACCCCAGAAGACGATCCGGCTTTCTTTTCAAATTTTAAATAACGCCAAATACCCGGCCCGCAATGTGTATTGCCTGATTTCGTTTTCTGATAAAGAATTTGCAGAATCGGGGGATGAGATTGTCGCGAAATTAAAAGGGCTTGGCGATTTGAACGCGTATCCGGTAGATTCTTCAGGAGACTTCCTCAACGAAGCCGCCGCATTTGAATGGGCCGCCATTCCGCCCCATACCCGGAAATATATACCGCACAGGATAAATTTGACGCTGACAGGTCAAACGGGTCGATTGACGGTCAAAATAAATTCCGTCAGCCGGGTTGTGTTTGAGTTCCGACTGGATGGGTCTTAGGGCCGGTCGATGAGGGTCGTATCCAGCCAGCCGTAAGTCTCCACCTCCATGGCCTCACCGGCAAATGGTTGTCGTTTGGTTTTAAGATAGAGACCGTTGATTTTTTTATAAAATTGTCTGTAAGGGTTGAGTTTGAGAACATTTACCAGCATTGAGAAAATACCGGAACGGTCAAACTGGTGGGCCAGCGCTGCAACAAGCCTGGTACCGACGCCCCGCCGCTGATGGTTTTTTAGGACATACAGGGTGTAGATTTCACCGCTGTAAACATCATCCCCATTTCTCTCATATCCGCCGGTAATAAACCCCTTAACCGTGCCGGCATCTTCAGCGACAAAACTGACAATACGGTTGCCGCTGAGCTCGTCGAAGAAAGCCTTTTCAAGCCGGGGGATCGACATCGATGACAGATAGCCGTAAGGGATCACGCTTAGATAGGTATCCTGCCAGGTCTGAACATAAATGCAGGCCAGGTCATGGGCATCGATTTTTTGTGCTGGACGAATCACCATGGGATTCCACCGTCAGTACGAGGTATGCTTTCAGCGAAAGATAAGGCTGCATTTGGCGGGGTCAAATTAAAGAACACCGGGATCAGAATCTCTCAGGAGCAGGGAACTAAGCGATCCGCCGGAAGGCGGGCCATTTTCAGGGGATCAGCCAATTTGCATTCAGACCGGTTTCATCCCATTCGAATCGCGCCCGGCGGTTTCCGGATAACTTCAAGACAAGCCAATCGATCACGTCAAATCGACAGGCAATCGCTGCAAAATGCGGACGGCCTTTTTCGGTCTCAAAGAGGGTGGGAGCCTTATGAAGCAGAAAATCCGGCCACCCGGACGATGGGCTGTCAATCGGCGTACCGGGCGGTTCGGTGGTGCAGTAAAGAAGGCGGCTGGGCAGTCTGGTGCCGGCCCATTGGCGGTCGGCGAAATCATCGTCGGTATGCAGGGTGGCATGGCCGGCTAATCTCAGTTGAACCTTCTTTTTGGGATGATAAAACAGCCAGCTGACGTTTGAAAGCCTGGCGATCTCTTGAATTTTGCCGGCCCTGGCATCGGTGTGACACACCAGGCGCCGATCAGGTCTTGAGAACCCCCTTAATATGACACAGCGCAGTTCCGGGCCCTTTGCGCCGGTTGTTCCCAGAACCGGCCAGTGAAAGGGGTCCTGGTAATCGGATACGCCCCTGTCCAGCATTTTCCAGATCCCTTCCAACACATCGTCAAGGGTATCCCAATTTGCTTCTTTTTTTCCCATGGTCAACCTCTACCGCTTATTAGAGCGGATGTCAAAAACAGGTTTGGTTTGATCTCATCTTTAAATCCCTCCGGCCCCATTTCAAAAAGGGACCGGGGGATTTTGACGGTTACAGATACCCTTGTTTGCCGGAATTACTTTGTCACAACTGGTATACCTGCCGGGTCAGACTTATCGTTGCGGTAATTTGACACCAGGTGATAGGGTTCCCAATTAACCTGCAACCATTTGTTGACTTCAGGCTCATTTGATTTTACCCTGCTGCCATTAAAATGGACGAATATGATACCATCATCGCGAAAAGAATAATCTCTCTGACCCCATCCTTGACCGAAATTCTTTTTGCGCTTGATTTAGGCCATCGCGTGTGCGGGGTTACGGATAGTTGTGATTATCCGATCAAGGTCGCAGACCGGCCCAATGTCGGCTGCTGGTTCGATCCCGATATGGCGAAGCTAGGGGACCTGAAACCTGACATGGTATTGGGCCTGCAGACCGCTCACGACCAGTTGGCGCAGAAAATTGAATCGCGAGGAATACCTCTGTTCCTGGTAAATCCGACCACGGTTGACGAGGCCATCGCCGATATTTGCCGGATTGGAACAATACTGGGCGCTCGGAAGAACTCAGAGAAACTGGTGGCCAGACTTCGGACCCGTTTATCGGCGATTGATGCCAGGGTTGAAGAAATTGCCGAATCAGACAAGCTGACGGTCTGCCGGATATTGGATATGGAGGACGGCCGGTTCCATGTTGCCGGCCCGCTTTCGTTTCAATACGATATTATCACGCGTGCCGGCGGTCTGAATGTAACGGCCTCGACCGGCGAGGCCTATCCCAACATCACCCTGAGCCGGCTGCAAGAATGGGATCCCCAGGTAATCTTTAACTGCGGATTTGATCTGATTAAAAATCCCGCTCTAACGCCCAGACCCGAATGGCAGGCCCTCACAGCAGTTCAATCGGAACGCGTGTATGCTTATGACTGCGCTTTAACCTGTCGCACGGGACCCCGGATTGTAGATATGGTGGAGCTTTTATTTCAGACGCTTTACGCTGAAACCTGAAACATAACGGATATGAAGACAATCAAATTTTAATTTTCAAACTCAGGCCCGGGTGTTGGGGCGAACCGCCAGCACGGCATTGGCGCCGAATAAGAACAGCGCCCCCACCCAGCCGGCTGCCGTCATCCAGGGCTCACCGGCCACAAAAGGCCCGAGCAGGGCTGCCAGCAAAATTCGCATCGAGGAAATGATACTGCCGTCGACGGCCGTGACATAGCGAAAACCAAGGGTAACGAGAAACTGCCCGGCAACCCCCGTTGCCGCACAAAACACCAGGTAGTAGAGCTCCCGTGGATTGGGCCAAAAAAAATCCCCGTGAAAAACGGTAAAAATCAGCAGGGCACCGAGACCGAACATGAAGAAGAGAACGGTGTTGGTGTCGTGGTATTGCCGGCTGACATTCAGATACGTCATCGAGATTGAGGCGGTAAAACCTGAGGCCAGCCCCCAGAGGTTGGCGGGCTTAACGTCGATCTTGCCGGGGGCCAGAATCAGCCAGATGCCGGCAAATGCGACCGCCACCATGACCAGCGCCACCGGATCGCGCTGGTGATGAAGCAGGGTCCATGAGATCAGGGCCACGAAGACCGGATAGGTCATATTCAGGATATTGGCCTCGGCCACCGAAGTGAATTTAACGGCCATATAAAAACAGTACACCGCCACACAGTTAAACACCGTTCGGCCCACCAGCAGGTGATAACTGCGCGGACGCGGCAGCTGGCGACGGTAAGTCATAACGGCGCAGACGATCACAAACCCCAGCAAAAACCTGGTAAAGACGAAGTATGAGGGGGCGATCTGAACCTCGGCCTGGGACCATCGGATCACGACGGTCGAAAGGTAGAAACAGAAGGCAGAGACGAATACAGCCCAGCCGCCAAGGAGTCTGTGCACCGGCTTTTGCATGCTGGCCCTTTTAGCAGATTTGGACGGTTCTTCCAAGAAAGCTTTTTAGTCGGAAGTAGATTTCTAAACCCGCCGGCGGTTTTTCCGCGTCGAGAGGGCGTCAGGCCTCATTTTACCCATAATTGTGAAATTTATTTCCCAAATTTTCCTCGCCCGATTTATCTGAAAAATCAACCAGATCCCACCGAAACCTAGCTAACTATCTTATATTATTTGATTAATTTCTAAATAGCCGCAACTTTCTGTTTTTGCACGGTTTTTGCAAAACCTATTTTTGAAAGGATATTAAACCCAACTTCGGACCCGCGCTGCCAGATAATTTTTACCCTGAGGAAATCTTCTTAACGTCGGGATTTCATCCGAACCCGCCCGCCGGCAAAGTCTGCAAGAGTCCTGATATGTAGTAGAAGCGATCGCAAAAATAGTAGCTTGCGTCCAATGGTCCGCCGGACGCGGATCGATTTGGTTTTAAAGCGGCGTCCGCCGGAGGCGGATGAGCAGTCCATTAAAAACCAAATCGGGCGCACCATTGAAAATAAAAATCGATGGGTTGTCCAGCGATGCCGGGAGGCCCACCTTTTAACATAAAATCAGCGGGTCATTCAGCTATGCTGGACAACCCAGCCATTGGGCGTAAGACGCATTTTTGAGATAGCTTCTAGCCAGTTGGATGAATTCAATTTTAAACAGGGGGATACGACCATGAAAGAGATCCAGGAAAAAATTGTCGACGAAAATCGTCCCGCAGAGGACACCACGGTCGGCGCCAAGGAAAAGGCCTTGATTGTGCTGCCGGTCAAAATGAAGAAAAATGAGGACGAGACCATCAGCACCCACGGCAGGTACGTCAGCCGTTTTCACTATACCACCCGGAATCTGGACAAGTACCTGGAATTCTGTCCGCACTGCAAGAAACCGACCATGACCACTTTCCACCGGACGGTGATTGACAATGCCATCGATTATCTCGAGGGCCGGCGCGTGCTCAAGCACTACCCCCACCACCAGTCCAGAGTATTAAAATACGCCACCGGTCTGGTAGCCGCCGGCGCGGCCGTGTACTTTTTGCTGCTGCCCTGGCTCTTCAACGGCAATTTCTGATTCCGACAACCCGGCCCTTTGGATGAATATTGACCGGAGGACGGCTGTTATGTTAAAAAATTGTTGAAAAGATTCCTAAACCCAAACCTGGAGGCCGCCGGCATTTGACAGCGACAATCCCGTTTCTCGCCAGGGATACGCGATTTTGACTAGAAGCTATCTCAAAAGGCCGCGGCTATCTCTGAAAATCGGTGGGTCATCCAGCTATGCTGAGAAGCTCGGTCCCGCCGCGCATGACTCGGCGCAGCCCTTCCGGCCAAGACGGAATCTTGACCCCATCCGCCTCAGGCGGATTTTAGATGACTTCTGCCTGCCGTAGCGGAGAAAAGGGGATCGATGGGCGTAAAAAATTGGGCCGTTTATCTGCTGCGATGTTCAGACGGCTCCCTTTACTGCGGGGTCAGCAATAATGTTGAAAAGCGGGTGATCGAACACAATTCGGGTCTGGGTGCCAAATATACCCGATCACGTCGACCGGTTGTGCTGGTGGGCACCAGCCACGCGATGACCAAAGTCGAGGCCTTTCAACTGGAATACCGCATCAAACGACTGCCTGCCGATCAAAAAATTGCCGAATTGGAAGAGTGGCCGTCCGATATTTCTAAATCATGATATGATGCTTTAGACCAATGGACGCGGCCTTCCAGCCGCACATCAAGTTCTAAAAACCAGATCAAATTGCGGAGATCTGACTGTGAACATTGCAACCAATCTGGAGCAGTCCGCAAGGTATTTTCCCGACCGGCCGGCCATAAGCCAGGAAGGTACGACCACAAATTATGCCGAGCTCAACCAGACCGCCAATCGGATCGCCACCGCCCTCATCCGCCTTGGGGTTCAGCCCGGGGACCATATCGGTCTTTACGCCCCTAACGGCGGCGACTGGATCGCCTTTTATTTCGGCGCCCTCAAGGCCGGGGCCGTTCCGGTGACGCTGTCCAGCCAACTAAGCCGCAACGAACTCTCTCTTCTGCTCGGCCATTCACAGCCCCGGATGATTTTCACCTCAACCGAAAAACGCAATCGACTGGATGAATTCAGAACCGCCGGGATGATTGAAAAGATCATCTGCCCCGGCGGTGAACTGGATATGAATCGGCTGGCGGAGCTTGGCGCCGCATCATTCAAAGCCCTGGACCGGAATCGTGAAGATACCGCCGCCATTCTGTACACCGGCGGAACCACGGGCACGCCCAAAGGCGTTTTGCTCAGCCATGAAAACATCAACACCTCGATTTACAACGTGGTGTTTAACGAACGCTCCACCCATGAAGACCGGGCCCTGTGCTTTCTGCCGTTCAATCATGTCTTTGGCCAGATGCACATCATGAATGCCACGATTTTAAGCGGCGGCTGCCTCGAGATGCTGCCGGCGTTTGATATGGACAAGGTTTTGGGGCTGCTGGCAGCGGGCAAGGTGACCAAGCTCTTTGCGGTGCCGACCATCTATACCAGACTTCTGGGCCTCGATAACCTGAAACAGCGACTGGGCGCCGTGCGTTATTGCTTTTCGGCAGCCGCCAGTATGGCCGCCGAAACCGTCCGCCAATGGAAGGAACAGACCGGGTTGGCCATTTATGAGGGCTATGGAATGACCGAGGCCGCACCGGTGGTGACTTACAACCACTATTTCCGCCATGTGATCGGCTCGGTGGGAACGGCCGCCCCCGGGGTGGAAATTCAAATCAGAGATCACAGGGGCCGCCGACTCGAGCAGGGCCGGGAGGGCGAAATCTGCGTGCGGGGCCGCAATATCATGCGCGGCTACCTGAACAACCCGGAAGGAACCCGGGCCGCCTTCTGGGAAGATGGCTGGTTTCGTTCCGGCGACATCGGCCGGTTCGATGCGGACGATTACCTCTTTATTGTGGACCGTCTCAAGGACATGATTATCACCGGCGGGGAAAACGTTTATCCCAAAGAGGTGGAAGATGCGCTGTACGCCCGGCCGGAAATTGAGGAGTGTGCGATCATCGGCCTGCCCGATGCTGAGTGGGGTGAGCGCGTAACGGCATTTATCGTGGCTCGCCAGGGGGCGACCATCGATCCGCAAGCGTTAAAGGCTTTCTTAAAATCCCGCCTTTCATCTTTCAAGGTTCCCAAGGAATTCCGCGTTGTCAGTGAGCTTCCGAAAAGCCCCGCCGGCAAAATTCTCAAGCGCCGGATAAGAGATGATGTTCAAACAGAGATGCGGTGAGTCAACGACCACCCGCAAAGCGGGTGGCTTGGATTGCCCCGCCCTTATGGGCGGGGGAGGACAAAAGGACGCCAGTGCTTTAATTTTTGTGGTTGTAATCCCCCTCAGGCGGATTTGAAAACAGCCAATAACCGAACGTTCGCTTGAAGTCCACTATAGACATTGTCCTGAATGTGTTCTGACAGGCAGGAAAGTCTGCAAAATTGAAAAATCTCCCTGTCCCCCGTTTTGTAAAGGCCCTGCCGGGTTTTTCAGTGAGTTAGAAATGGAGGGATTCGAGCTTTTTATCATTCAATCTGTGTCATTACCACCAAGGAGACGGTGTCAGAAGGTCTGCAAACGCCCATTTACTGACCGTCATTCCGGTCCCGGATCAGGTCCGGGATGACGGATCCGGAATCCAGGGCTGTTTAGCCGCATTCCGCACCTGGATGCCGGATCGGGTCCGGTATGACAAAAGAGCAACAGCTGATGATGTCTACCCACTGAAAACCCGGAAGCTGCTTTGAAAAGGGGGATCGAGGGGGATTTTATCCATGGATCGAAGGGAATATAAGTTTAAACTTCGTCAGGATTGATTTAGACTGGTTAGGACTTATGTTGAAAGAAAAGATGGGCGGAGGAATACAGGGCTAACAACCGAGAAAAAAGGAAATAACATGACGATCGAAGAAGCGATTAAAACGGCCATTGCATATGAAATCAGAATCCGTGATGTTTACCTGGAGGCGGTTGCCGCGGTTGATGACGCGGCGGGCAAACGGATCTTTGAAACCCTCGGCCAGGACGAACAGCGCCACATCGATTACCTGGAACACAAACTCGCACAGTTCCGGCAAACCGGCGCCGTCCAGCCCGAAGCACTGGCATCCGCCATTCCGGATCAGGCCAGTATTCAGCGGGAGGCTGACAAGATCAAAGCCCTGACGGCCAAAGACTATCTGGGCATCAAACAGCAAATGCTGAGCAAGGCGTTGGAAACGGAAATTGAAACCAGCAATTTTTACCAGAAGATGGTAAATGAACTGCCGGCCGATGCCCGACCGCTGTTTGAACGCTTCTTGGAGATTGAAAACAATCACATCAAGGCCGTTCAATTCGAGCTGGACTACATGAACAAAACCGGCTACTGGTTTGATTTCAAAGAATTCGACATGGAATGATGGCTGTAGGTGCCGACTTGTTTAGAAGTGGTTTCAATCCTGCACGAAATACCCGTATTCAATGGCATTGACGTTGTTGCGTTTCTCCCAGCCCAGGGTCGATGACGGGGTGGGCCCATAATCATGACCCGGCCAGACCACGGTGTCGTCCGGCAGCTCCATCAGACGGCGGATGGATCGGCCCAGGGTGGGCCGGTCGCCGCCGGCCAGGTCGGTGCGGCCGCTGTCGCCGACAAACAGGGTGTCGCCCGTAAAGAGGTTGCCCTTTGCATGGAGGCAGATGCCGCCGGGCGTATGGCCGGGGGTATGGATCACATCAAAGGTTATATCACCCAGCTGCAGGTTTTTTTCATCACTTAATCGAATATCCGCCCCGGGGTACCTGTCGCCGTCGAGAGCGTGAATGATGATGTCGGCGCCGGTCAGTGACTTCAAATTGGCATTGCCGGCGGTGTGGTCGCCGTGTCCATGGGTGTTGACGATCGTAACGATTTTAAGGTCTTCGTCGGCGGCCACTGACACAATGCGCTCGGCATCGGCGCCGGGATCGATTACCAGGGCCTGGCGCGTGTTTTCACAGCCGACGATGTAGCTGAAGTTTCCCATGTATCCGATTGCAATCTGTTTGATGATCATTATTTGTCTTCCTCACCGCCCCGTCTTACAGCGGGCGCCGGATTCTATGATATCAGGGCTAAGGGTCCGCAGGACCGAGAAACCCGGCCGCTCTTGGTTCACAGAAAATACCTTAAGCATCATCTCAATCAATGGCAACCGGACAGGCAGGGGCCGGCGGTTTGCTTTTTTCCCGAATGACGGCAGCACGGCAGGCTCACCGATTGACCACGTAAAGCCCCCCGGCCACACAGACCAGCCCGACCCACACCAGTATGGTCAGGGGCTCATCCAGAACCAATCCGCCTAAAATGACCGCAAAAAGCGGCGCCATGAAGGTAAACGCCGCCAGCCGGCTGACCGTATGTCTGTGAATCAACCAGAACCAGACCAGATATGAGGCAAAGGCCACCACGACAGCCTGGTAAAAGAGGGCGGCCAATACCACCCCGCTGAGATTCAAATCCGCCGGCAGCTCGAACAAAACCGAGCCCAGGGCCAATACGGGAAACGAAAAGATGAGCTGGGCGAACAGGGTCTGAAAATGATCCAGGCTCACCTGCTCGGTGATGCGCTTGATATACAGGGTCGTGGCAGCCCAGGACATGGCCGCGAACAGCTCCATTAGATCGCCGACCCAATAAAGGCGGGGCAGCTCCGGGGAGCGGGCCTGAAACACGGCCACCACCCCGCAAAAAGCCAGTACCAACCCGCAAAGCTTGGCCGGGGTCAGGCGGTCGCCCTGCAGGAACAGGTGTGCGCCCAGGGCCACCCAGAACGGATGGGTGTATAGAAAGATGGCCGAACGCGAGGCCGGGGTGAACGCCAGCCCCCAGTAAACAAACAGAAACTCCAGGCCGAATAAAAAACCGATCACCAGCGCGTGGCGGTTGCGTCCCGGCGGAAAGGCCACCCCGCGACCCTTGAAGCGGGCATAGGTCCATACCAGGATCCCGGCAACCAGAGAACGCAGGGCCGCAGCCATGAGCGGAGGCACGCCCTGGTTGCTGAATTTGATACTCACCGCCTGGGCACCCCACAAAAAGCAGAGCAGAACCAAAATGAGCCCGGCGCTGAGCGGCAACCGACCGCCGCTGCGGCTGCCCTGCTGAGACATGCAACGGTCTTCAGGCATATCCCCGACTCCCCGTCAAATGAATAATCGTCCCTGTCTTATAACCCACCGTCATTTACCGCCTAAAAATTAGTCAGCGTTCGTTTTCAGGGTCTCGGTGAGAAAACACGATGCCACCAGGGCGATGAGGGCAAATATGAAGTATAGCAAAAAGGCTCTGGAATAAGCATGGGCAGAGTATCCTGCTGCGGTTTTTTCCTGGGCCTCCAGGATGGCCCCCACAATCGGAGGCGCGATCGCCCCGCCCAGGAAGGGGAACAGGTTCGCCAGTCCCACCGAAGTGCCGGCGATCTCCACCGGGAACAGCTCCTTGGCCGCCGTAAAGGCCACGATCACCACGGCGCTGTTGAACAGCCCGAAAAGGAAGCACAGGAGGTAAAGGGTGGGCCGGTTCATGGCGGCGGGAAAGAACGCCAGGGGAACCGTCAGAAACAGTGTTATGACTGACGCCAGGATAAGGACCTTCTTGCGGGAGCGAAACACCTGATCCGACAGCCAGCCAAAAATAGGACTCCCCACGATCATGGCCAGGGCCATCATGCCGAGTATATTGCCGGCCTCAGCTTTGCTGTACCCATAGATCTGCATCAGATAGGGGCCGCCCCACAGCCCTCCGAAGCTGAAAAAAATACTGAAGGAAAAAAAGAACCAGGCCGCCAGAAACCAGAAGCCACCCGTAGAAAGCACCATCTTGATACCCTGGCCCAGTGTGATGGTCTTGGCCCTTCCGGGGTTGTCCGCAGCCGGTTGATTAACCGCCGGAAGCCCCTTTTCCTGGGGCGTGTTGCGCACCAGGATCCAGACGGCCACTGCCAGCACCAGGGTGACGGCGCCGATGATCACGAAGCTGCCCCGCCAACCCATGATGTCACTTAACCAGGCCAGGGGTCTGGCGGCCGTATAGGCCCCCAGACCGCCCACCGCCATGAGGACACCGGTCATCACCGCGAACTCTTCGGGTTTGAACCAGTTGGTCATCACTTTCATGGTGGGGACAAAGAGCATGGCAACACCCAGGCCCACCAGGATCCGGGCCAGAATGGCCAATCCCAGCGAACTGACCGTTCCCAGGAAAATGGAAGCGACCCCGGCCAGCGCGAAGAAAACCGTAATGGTTTTGCGCGGGCCCCAGGTGTCGGAAAGCAGGCCTGAAGGAATCTGCATCAGGGCATAGGGATAAAAATAGGCGGCCGCTAAAAAACCCAGCAAAGCGCCGCTGGTCTTCAGGTCGGCCTGCATGTCCAGGGCCACCACCGCCGGGCACAGGCGGTGAAAATAGACCAACAGGTAGCCAAAAGCCAGGAGAGAGAAAACGACCCAACGGTATCTGGAAGGTTTGGCGGTAGTCTCGGGCTGGTTCATGAATCACCTCCTATTTGAGGAACCGGATCGCGATGGCGTCCTATCGAGCCGGCGGGAAACAGATGCCGGGCTGAATTGCCGAGTGCAGCAAACGTGATCAACTCTTGACCTAAAACATTTGGGATAGAATCTGGATACACGAAACACCGTATGGAATCAATCGGTATTTCATTGGTGGGGGGGGTATAGCGGGGATTGTATGAGATGAAATTATACGGAAGCAAAATTTGGGATATCCAGATGACAAAATCTCCAATATACAAAAACTATGGTATGAAATTAATAATCATCCGATTTGATTGTGGGTTTTGAACAACATTGGGTCCGATAAATTTCTGTCTTCTGCCCATAAAGGCAGGGTTCATTGACCCTGCCTTTATCATTGTATCGGAACGCCATTTTCTAGCGCTGAAATTCTATTTGTCGATTACATTAACGTCGAAGGCCTTCAGAACGGTCAGGCCTTTTTTGATTGTTACTGTCCATTTTCCGACCTTGTTCAATTTATAGCTATCCACCAGTCGGTAGCGAATCGACCCCTCTACTTTATGAGATGCCAAATTTCGGGGTACCCCCTCATGTTTATACTCCACAATAATATCGTCATAAGAGGCCCCTTTAGGAACAAAAAACTGCATCCATACCCTGACCGGTTCGCCTGCGGTAAATGCCTTGGGGTCGGCCGGCTCTTCACAACTAAGGGATTTCACTGTCTTACATAATTTGGCGTCCGTCAGAATTGGCCCTCCGGCTTGCCCTTCGTAAAAATAATCCACTACTTCTTTGACCGCTTTCGCCGGTGGCGCTGCCATTACATCGATCGGGGAAAAAATCACCAGACAACCAAAAGGCACGAATAAAAACATTGCAAGGGTCCTGTTCATGGTAAACCTCTCTTTCTTAAGCTATCGATATTGTCAGGATATAGACGGCCAATGACCGGTCCGCGGAGCCAAATCGAGTGAAGGCTTAAAACAACAGATTCTATTTCAGCTAAGTTATGCAACATGCGTGCAAATTAATATACATGTGAGATTGTGAAATCATCATAGATGGTTATAGCTTGCGGATAGCAAAGGGAGCGCCCGGGGTTGTCCAAAAGTGGACGGGTTCCTGTATTATTTTATTTACATAAGTAAATCTGCCCCCATTAAGGTTTTTATAATACCGCCGATAATCTAGAGGTAATCCTGGAAATTAGAAATGATACGTTTAGACTTCCAATATCAATTACCGATTCGAGCCGCTGGCATAAAGCTCGCAAATTTGCCGTTTAGAGAAAATTGATGGGCCAAACCGATCACATAACAATACCCGCGGGACGCGCTGCTACCCGCTGGTTTCTATTTCTGGTATTTTTTCACCTGCTCCCGGTCCCCTGGTTTATGGGGTTGATCGAAACTCCGAAAAGGAGCGCTACTGGGCTGGTCATTTGAAGCATTTCGGCCGCCTGTTTGAGATGGCCGGCGGTACTTACCGGCCCCTCGATGATCTCCAACGAC